>DEUO01000129.1:10526-21855 GCA_002362595.1 Caryophanales bacterium UBA3260 | reverse complement strand
ACTGGTAGTATTTATTTGTATGCAAAGAATTATGCAGGTTACCAAAATTTACTTAAGATAAATACAATTATTCAACAAGATGATATTAATTATGTTGCTTTAAAGAGTTATAAGAAAGATATAATATGTATTCTTCCTTATAGTAATAAAGATATATATGATGAAATTAAGAAGATATATGAAAATCTATTTATCGGTTATGGGGATGAATATGAACGTAAGAATGCTTTATTGTTAGATAAGAATATTGTATATATAAATGTTGTTAGAGTAATAAATTTTCAAGATGTTAAATATTTAGGTTATTTAAGAGAAATAGATAATGAAGATAATGTTGATTTAAGTTTATTTAGTGAAGCTTATTTAGACAGAGAAGTAAGTGATGAAGATAGTAATACAACTAAGGAATTTACTAAGTTAATTGACTTTCATATAGATTATGGAAAGAAATATATTCCTCATTATGATGATAAGATAGATAATTCTTATGCTTTTTTATGTTCTTTATGTAAAAAGGGATTAAGTAAAAGATTAAATGATAATGTAACTAAGGAATATGCTGATAGATTAATGATGGAACTTGATGTCATTAACAAAATGGGATTTGTTGATTATTTCTTAATTGTTTATGATTATGTTAAATATGCTAAGACGCATAATATATTAGTTGGTGCTGGTAGAGGTAGTGCTGCTGGTTCTTTAGTTAGTTATTCAATTGGTATTACTAATATAGATCCTATTAAGTATGATTTATTATTTGAGAGATTTTTAAATCCAGAACGTATTACTATGCCTGATATAGATATAGATTTTGAATATACAAAAAGAGATCAAGTTATTAATTATGTTAAAGATAGATATGGACATGAGAAGGTTGCTAATATAATGACATTTGGGACGCTTGGAGCACGTCAAGTAGTTAGAGATGTGGGCAAATGTCTAAATATAGAAACATCTATTATTGATAGATTAAGTAATTTATTAGATCCAAAGTTATCTTTAAAAGAGAATTTAGAGAATAAGTATGTTAAAGAATATGTAACAGCTAATAGTGATTTACAGAATTTATATAGAATTAGTTATAAATTAGAAGGCTTAAAAAGACATATTAGTACACATGCTGCAGGAGTTGTTATTTCTTCAGAACAATTAGATAATGTTATTCCTATTTGTTATAATGGGGGAGAATTACTTACTGGTGTTACTATGGAATATCTAGAAGATTTAGGTTTATTAAAAATGGATTTTCTAGCTTTAAGGAATTTGACAATAATTCAAAATGTTTTGGAATTAATAGAAAAAGAAACTGGTAGTAAAGTTAATTTAGCAGATATTCCATTGGATGATAAAGATACTATGGATATATTTAAAAGAGTTGATACTGAAGGAGTATTTCAATATGAAAGTTCTGGTATGAAAAATTTTATTGCTAAGGTAAAGCCTGATAATTTTAGTGATTTAGTAGCTATAATAGCTTTATTTAGACCAGGGCCAATGGGTAATATAGATACTTTTGTAAGAAGAAAAGAAGGTAGGGAAGAAGTTATATATCCAGATTCCTCTTTGGAAGAGATACTTAAAAGTACTTATGGTATTATGATATATCAAGAACAAATAATGCAAGTACTTGTTAAGATGGGTAGTTATAGTTTTGCTGAGGCTGATAATATAAGAAGAGCAATGAGTAAGAAAAAGCATGATGTAATGGAACATGAAAGAGAAGTATTTGTTAAGCGTTCTATAAGTAATGGATATACTAAAGAGAAAGCAGAAGAAGTATATGATTTAATTATTAAATTTGCTAATTATGGATTTAATAAAGCACATTCAGTAGCTTATGCTTTAATAGGTTATCAAATGGCATGGCTTAAAGCTCATTACCCAGTTTATTTTATTGCTAATTTACTTAATATGAGTATAGGTAGTGATATTAAAACAAAAGAATATTTAGACGAAGCTAAGCGTAAGAATATATTAGTTTTTAAGCCTAATATTAATATAAGTATGGATTATTATGTTATTAAAGATAAAGCTTTATTATTACCATTAAATGTAATACATAATGTTGGAGGAACGGCAGTTAGTGATATATTAAAAGAAAGAGAAGATAAAGGACCTTTTACTGATTTTTTTAATTTTGTTGCTAGAACTTATGGAAAGAGTGTTAATAAGAAGACGATAGAATCATTAATAGATGCAGATTGTTTTAGAGGATTTAATATAAATCATCAATCTTTAATTAAGACGATTGATAGTGCTTTAGATTATGCAATGTTATGTAGTGATTTAGATGAATCGTTAGTTATGAAACCGGATTATGAAGTAGTAGATGAATATGGAGATACAGAATTAATGGGTAGAGAACTTAATACATTTGGTTATTTTGTTACTAATCATCCTGCTTCTAAATATACAGATGGTATTATGAAAATTAAAGATATAAAAAAATATTTTGACAAATATGTTGATAGTGTTGTTATAATAAATAGTATTAGAAAGATTAAAACAAAAAAAGCAGAGGATATGGGGTTTATTATGGGTAGTGATGAAACTGATACATGTGATTTTATAATATTTCCTAAGAATAATAAGTATTTAACTTATTTAAAGAAAGATGATTTAGTAAAGATAAGAGGACAAGTTACTAGGAGAATAGATAAATATCAAATTGTTGTTTCTAATATAGAAAAATTATAGGAGGAGTTAGTATGCAGGATAGTTTAATAAAGTTTTTTAGTCTTATTGGGTTTGAAGATACTGAAGGCTATTTTAATGATGCTAGTGTGAAAGTTGTTGTTGATAAAAAGACGAAGACTTTAGAAATATTTATTGAATGTGATAAACCAATAAATCCTGTTGCTACTTTATCTTTAAATGAATGTATAAGTAAGGGAATTAATGGTAATAAGTTACATATTAATTATATATATAATGAAATAGAAGATGAAGATATATTAGAAGCATTTAAAGTATTATTAGGAGACTTAATAACTAAGAGGCCTTCTTTAGTTTCTTTAGAAAATAAGAATATTATTATAGGGGATGAAACAATTACTATTTTACTTGATAGCAAGAGTGAAGAGTATGATATGATTCAAAAAGAAGTTAGAGGGTTATCAGAGAAGTTAGTTGAATTAGGTTTTTATGAAATGGATATTATAACTGATATTGACAAAGATAATGAACGTAAAATACAAGAAGAAATAGAAGAAATGCGTAATAGAAAAATAGAAGTAGATTATGTTCCAGATGGAGACTATGGTAATGGTAGTAATAGTTATGGTAAGGGTAACTGGATACCAAAGAAAAAGATTGACTATTCTCGTGAAGGAGTAGTTACAATAGATAGTATTGATAGAGAAGAAAATAATGTTCATTTAGAAGCATATATATTTGGGGCAGAATTTAATCAATTGAAGACTAAAGATGGAAGAGATTTATTTTTAATAACTTTAAAGATAAGTGATAATACCTCAAGTATTTTAGCTAAATGCTTTGCTAAGGATGAAGAAGATTTTATTGCTAAGAGTAAAGAGTTAAAGAGTGGTTGGTTTACATTTAAGGGACAAGTAAGATATGATAATTTTGCTGATGATTTAGTATTTAATTTTAGAAGTTATGAACCATTAGAAAATGTTCCAAATTATAAGAGATTTGATAATGAAGAAGAGAAAAGAGTTGAGTTACATGCTCATACTATGATGAGTCAGATGGATGGAGTATGTGATGAAGTAAAACTTGTTAAGCAAGCTATGGAATGGGGACATAGTGGTATTGCGATTACAGATCATGATTGTTGTCAGTCTTTTCCTCATGTATTTGGAGAAGTTACTTCGTATAATAAAGGTTTAAAGAAGAAAGCTCAAGCAAAGATAGATGATTTAAAGAAGAGTTTAGAAGAAATAAAAGAAACTGGTAATCTCGAAGGTATTGCAGAGATGGAACGTATGATTGCTCAGGCTGAAGAAGAAAAGAAGAATCTTAAGTTCTTTAAAGCCGGTTATGGTACAGAGATAGAAATGTGTGAATCTTTCTTAAATGTTTGTTTTAATGCTACGGATGAATTAATAGAAGGTAATACTTTTGTTGTATTCGATACAGAAACAACTGGTTTTAATCCAGGACTTGGAGACTCTATGATAGAAGTCGGTGGAGTTAAAATACATAATGGTGAAGTAGTAGATCGTTTTGATGAACTTATTAATCCTGGACATCATATTGATGAACAAATAACAAGAGTTACAGATATTTCTGATGATGATGTTAAAGATGCTGATATAGAAGAGAATGTTGTTAAGAGATTTAAAGAATGGATAGGTAATTTGCCTTTAGTAGCTCATAATGCTAGATTTGATAAAAATATGTTAGATATGGCTTATTATAAGTATGATTTAGGTAAGTTAGAAAATCCTATTGTAGATACTTTAATGTTATCTAGAGTTATAAATAGAGATTTAAAACGTCATAGTTTAGCAGCATTAGGTAAATTTTATGGAATAGATACTGGTGAATCAGATGAAGACGAAGAAGAAGTTTCAGAATCTGGTGTAACAGGTGAAATAATTGATGCTGAAGTAGGCGAAGCATTTACAAGTATTTTAGTAGATGGTGAAGAAGTATTAAATGTAGAGAAACAAGAATATTATGATGTTGATATTGCTACTGAAGATAGAGTTAAGAAATATAGAAATATTTATCATTTAGTAACATTACATAAAGCTTCTAAGACAGAAAAAGTAAATATTGAAGTAAAGATTAAAGATGGTGTTGAATTAATAGATTTTGAACCAGAGGTTAAGTTACATCCAGCTGAAAATGATATTGTTATTAAATTTAATGATGATTTTGGAGAGAAGAGTATTACATTAGTTGTTTATGTAGGACAACACCATGGTGCTGATGTTGACTCAGAAAATACAGGTTATATATTTAATAAAATGTTAAGTCAAATTAAAGGAATAGAGAAATTAAGTGATTTAAATAATTTAGCTTTATTAGAAGAAACTAGTTTTAGAAATAATCCTAAGTTACTTGATCATATTGGAGATTTAAGTACCTTAAAAAATTATATTATTAAGCCATTGGAAGGCGAAGAAGTACCGGATAGTCAAGGATATCCATTTGAAAAATATGGTAATATGGAATATAGATGGAAGTTTCCTTGGTGTCATGAAGATTTTTTACAAATGTATGAGAATATTCCTGGTAAGACTTTTACAGAACATATAGCTAATATTTATGATAATAGTAAACATATTACATTTATTGCTAAGAATAAGGTTGGTTTAAAGAATTTATTTAGAATAGTTAGTTTTGCTAATACTAATTTTATTCAAAGAAATGCAAGGTTACCTAGAAAGTTAATTGAAGAAAATAGAGAAGGTTTACTTGTAGGTAGTGCTTGTTTAAATGGAGAGATATTTTATTTAGCTGAAACCCGTTCTGATGAAGATTTGATGGAAGCAATGAAGTTTTATGATTATATAGAAGTACAACCACCTGAAAATTATTCTCATTTGTTACGTGGACACGATATAAATAATATTGAACATTTACATTATTGTATAAAGAAGATTATTAGATGTGCTAAAAAGATAGGTAAATTAGTTGTAGCTACAGGTGATGTTCATAATATAAATCGTGAAGATAGATTGTATAGAGAGATAATTGTTAATCAGAATGTTCCTGGTAAAGGAAGACATCCGCTTGCTCGTTATTTAAATGGAGCTAATAAGAGAAATACTAATAATGATAATATTAAGATGGTTATTGATAGATGTGCTTCGCAGGGAGTAGTATTAAGTAGTGTTGATCAGAAAGTATTAAAATATATTTATATATTAACAAAGATTAAGAAGATACCAATTACGTCTTTAAATATTGCATCTATTTATGCTACTAGTAAAAATGATAGTGCTGAAGAGTTATTTAAAGGGAAAGATGGTGAAGGCGAGAAGTTAAAAGCTGTTTCTTCATCATTAAGAAAGTTAACTACAGCAGGAGTTATTAAAGAGAATGAAGCTGTTTATGAATTAACTGGTAATTATAATGAATCAGATATGGCTGTTTCTGGACATATTCCTAATCAGTTTTTTAGAACAACAAGAGAAATGTTAGATGAGTTTGCTTTCTTAGAAGATCAAGATTTAATTAAGGAGATAGTTATTACTAATCCTAATAAAATTATTGATATGCTAGAAGAGATAGAAGTTGTTGTTTATCCAGATAAACCATATTCTCCTATTATTGAACATTCACAAGAAACTTGCCGTGATTTAGTATTTAATAAAGCCCATAGTATGTATGGAGACCCTTTACCACCTAATATAGAAGTACGTATTGCTCAAGAGTTTTATGGTGATAAGATAACTGATTTGATTAAGGAAAAGATAGATATTGATTATCCAGATATGAGTGATGAAGAAAAAGATAAGATATTTATTCCGACTGTTCATGATGTTATTATGAGTGGATATGATGGAGTAGTTGCTTTAAAGAAGGATCAAGTAAAGAGAACATCTGAAGAGGAATTAACTGATGAACAAGCAGAAGAGATGGCTAAAGCTCAATTAACTGGTATTATTGGCGGAGGATTCGACGTTATTTATTTGATTGCCCAGAAGTTGGTTAAGCATTCTAATGACGATGGTTATTTGGTTGGATCACGTGGTTCAGTTGGTTCTTCATTTGTTGCAAGTATGATGGGAATTACTGAATGTAATGGTTTACCAGCACATTATTATTGTCCTAAGTGTCAATATAGTGAATTTAAGGATGAAAATGGAGTGGCTTATGCTGATAATTATCCATCTGGATTTGATTTACCAGCTAAGGATTGCCCAAAATGTGGAACTTTAATGATTCATGAGGGTAATGATATGCCATTTGCAACATTCTTAGGTTTTGCAGGTGAAAAGGTTCCAGATATCGATCTTAACTTCTCAGGTGATAATCAAGCATCAGCTCATGAATATACAAAGGTATTATTTGGTACAGATAATGTTTATCGTGCTGGAACTATTGGTACGGTTGCTGATAAAACTGCTTATGGTTATGTACAAGGTTTTTATGAAGAAAGATTATATGATATTTTAAAGATAGAAGCACAAAGTTATGGAATGCCTATTATGGGTAAAGATGATTTAAAGAAGAAAGGTATTATTAAATCAGGAGTTAGAACTCCAGAAATAGAACGTATTTCTGTTGGATGTACAGGAGTAAAAAGAACAACAGGTCAACATCCAGGCGGAATTGTTGTTGTACCAGGGTATAAAGATATATGGGATTTTACACCTTTCCAATATCCAGCAGATGATCCGACTAGTGCTTGGAGAACAACCCACTTCGATTATCACGCTATTGATGCCGATTTGTTAAAACTAGATATTCTTGGCCACGATGATCCGACAGTACTTCGTATGTTACAAGAATTAGCTTCTAAGTATATTACTAATGGTGAATATTTTGATGTAACGAAGATTGATTTAGGTGATTTGGATACAATGAAGATATTTACTGGTCCTGAAATTTTGGGAGTAGATAGATATAAGTTACGTGGTTTAACTGATAAAGAAGGAAGAAAGTATTGTCCTACTGGTACTTTAGGTGTTCCAGAATTCGGTACTTCATTCTTACTTGGTATGCTTGAAGAAACTAAACCAACTACATTTGCTGAATTAATTAAGATTTCTGGTTTGTCGCATGGTACAGATGTATGGCTAGGTAATGCGAGGGATTTGTGTACACCAGATGAAAATGGTAATATTCAAGTTCCATTTAAAAATGTTATTGGTTGTCGTGATGATATTATGGTTAATTTAATTCAATGGGGAATGAAACCAGCTAAAGCGTTTAAGATAATGGAATTCGTTCGTAAAGGTAAAGCTTCAAAGGATCCAGCTACGTGGGCACAACATGCAGAGACAATGAAGGAAGCTAATATTCCAGAATGGTATATTGAATCTTGTCGTAAGATTAAGTACATGTTCCCTAAAGCGCATGCTACAGCTTATGTTACTAGTGCATTTAGAATTGCATGGTTTAAAGTTCATTATCCGATATTATATTATTGTGCTTATTTATCAATACGACGTGATCAGTTTGATATTGAATCAATGATTAAGGGAGCAGATGCTATACGTGATAAGATAGATGAAATAGATGCTAAAGGTAATTCTGCAAGTAATAAAGAGACAGATACTAGAGATACTTTATGTTTATGCTTAGAGATGTGTGAAAGAGGATTCTATTTTAAAAATATTGATGTTGATAAAAGTGATGGAAAGAAGTTTGTTATAACTGAAGACGAAAAAGGTTTAATTATACCATTTAGAGCACTAGATGGTTTGGGTGAAAACGTTGCAGAAGCGATTGTTAAAGCTCGTCAAGGAGGACCTTTTATATCAATGGAAGATTTAAGAAATAGAGGTAAAGTAAATACTAGTGCAATGGAAAAATTAAAAGCATTAGGTTGTTTAGATAATATGTCAGAAAGTAATCAATTAAGTTTATTCTAATTGATTACTTTTTTTGGGGCAAATAAAAAAGGTTAATTATTTAACCTTTTCAATACTTTCGAAAATATATTTATTATCTTCATGTTTAAGAGTAATAGTATATTTAGTAAATTTATCTAATTTATCTTTAGGGAATTCTTTAATGCCACTAGCGATTTCATTACTATTTTTTGAATCACTATAGTAAGTATAACTTCCAGAATCGTTATAGCAATAAGCGATAGCTAATGTAGTTTTTATTTTATCTTTATCTTTTTCATGTTTAGTTATTGAATAATCAATAAAATATTTTGAATTAGTATGATCTTCGATATTAGTATTTTTCTTTTTTAAATATACATCAAATGTATCATTATAAATAAAGTCATATAAGAAGACTAAACTATTAGAATATGTACCAGATGCTTTTTCTTCACCAAATAAGTCTTTTACAACTTTTCTTAACTCAGTAGCATTATAGGCTATGTAATTAGACATTTTTCCATATTTATTTGTTTTCTCTATTGCATTTAAAATATTTTGAGATACGCTTAAATTAATATTATTTTGATTAGCATATTTGATAGCAGTATTAATAATAGCTCCATATTCTAAATCATCAATTGTTGTTTTATCGTTGTTATATAAAACATCAAGTCCTGCATAGGGAGAAGAATATCCTTCAGTTAAATTAGCGAAATAATTAATAATTATTTCATCACTTTCTTTTTCTGTTGATTCATCAATTTTCTTGTCTTTATTATGTTTAGTTATAAAGAATATGCCACCAACAACAGCAATAATTAAGATTAAAAATACTAGTAATTTTTTGATATCTAAGTTTTTCATATCATTTACCTCTTTCCTATTATAAATAATAGCATATTATAAAAAAATAATCTATAATTTTAAAGCGGTAATGTTAAAAATATAGTATAATTTAATATGAAAAGTTATGGAGATGATGTAATGGTAAAGGGAAAACCTATTATAGGTATTTTAGCTACAAGTAATTATTTATTGACTAATGATACTTTTCAAGATACTTATAGATATGGAAATAATTATGCAAAGAAGATAGTAGAATGTGGAGGTATACCTTATTTTATTCCATTAGTTGATGAGAATATTGTACCTGATACTTTAGAAGTATGTGATGGTTTATTATTGCCAGGTGGTAATAGGGTTAGACCTGTATGTTTTGAGATAATAGATTATTTTTATAATAGTAATAAACCGATACTAGGAATATGTTTAGGGATGCAAACACTTGCTATGTATTCTACTAGAAGTGAAGATAGAAGAGTTCTTAAATTAATAGATAATGGGGTAGATCATCATCCTGTTGAACTTGTTAGAGATAATAATGATACTGTGGTACATAAAGATTATGTTAAGAAAGATTCTAAGTTGTTTGATATTATTAAAGATGAAGAGATAATGGTTAATAGTGTTCATAAGAGTACAATTACAGATGTTGGTAAAAATTTTAGAGTAAGTATTACTTCAGAAGATGGTTTAATAGAAGGATTAGAATATATAGGTGATGATAAGTTTATAATAGGGGTTCAATTTCATCCAGAAATATTACCACAATTTAATAATATTTTTGATGTATTTATTAATAAATGTAAGAAAGATACTAAATAGTATCTTTTTTTGATTAATTTTAAGGATTTATTTGGAATTTTTGGTATAATAATATTGGTGATATAGATGAAAAAGGTATTATTAATTGATGGTAATAATTTAATGTTTAGAAGTTATTATGCAACAGCTTATACGGGGAATATAATGAAGAATAGTAAGGGATTTCCTACAAATGCTTTATATGGTTTTGTAGGAATGATGAATAAGATAATAAGTGAAGAAAAACCAGAGTATGCAATGGTCGCTTTTGATGTTGGAGTTAATTTTCGTAAGCAAAAGTATGATACATATAAAGATGGTCGTGTAGAAACACCAGATGATTTGAAAGTACAAATGCCAGTAGCAAGAGAAATTCTTACAGCGATGGGAATTAAGTATTTTGAGTTAGAACCTTATGAAGCAGATGATATTATTGGTACTTTTGCAAAGTATTGTGAAGCAGATGAAGATTTTCAAGCAACAATAATAAGTTCTGATAAGGACTTATTACAATTGTTGTCACCAGAAGTTGATATAAAGTTACTAAAACAAAAAGACTATATTAGATATAATCCAGAATCATTTAAAGAAGATTGGGGATTTGAACCAATAAGAATGATAGATTATAAAGCTCTTGCTGGTGATCCTTCAGATAATATACCTGGAGTAAAAGGAATAGGTGATAAAACAGCTATTAATTTATTAAAACAATATGAAACAATAGAAGATATTTATGAACATATAGATGAAATTAAAGGTAAGATGAAAGAAAAGTTATTAGATGATAAAGATAATGCTTTTATTAGTAAAGAGATAGCAACAATATATAGAGATGTTCCTTTAAAGACAAGTTTAGAAGATGTTAAATATTTAGGACCTGATATGGTATCTTTAAATAAAATATATGAAGATTTAGAGTTCTATTCTTTTATAAATAAGAGTGCTTTGATGAGTAAGCAAGTTGATGTAGATATTTCTTTTATAGAAGTTAAGGAAGAAAAAGATATTAAAGATTTAGAAAAAGAAGTATCTTTGTATATAGAGAGTGATAAAGAGAATTACCATGATGGTAATATTATAGGAATAGCTATATGTGATAGTAAGAATAATTATTATATTGATAGAAGTAATGTTAGTATTATAGATAAGGTATTAAATGATAAGAAGATATTTACTTTTGATCAGAAGAAGAACTTTATATTATT
>DEUO01000129.1:0-10312 GCA_002362595.1 Caryophanales bacterium UBA3260 | reverse complement strand
ATGGTATAGATACATATAGATTTAATGATTTCTTCTTATTTACTTAATTATAATACGAAAGATGATATTGCATATTTAATGAATAGTAGCGGTTATGATGTAACGTTTTATCAAAATAGTTTAAAGAATGGTTTTGATAAAAAAGATATATTATTAAAAGCTAGATTTATTTATGATACTAGAGATAAGTATATAGAGATGTTAGAGAAAGAAGAGATGTTAGATCTATATAAAGATATAGAAATGCCATTAATTACAGTACTTGCGAATATGGAATATTCTGGTATTAGAGTGGATAGAAATATATTAAAAGATATGGATGAAGAGATGTCTTTAAGACTTAAAGAGATTGAAACAGAAATTTATGATTTAGCTGGAGAAGAGTTTAATATAAGTAGTCCTAAACAATTAGGAGTTGTTCTATTTGAAAAGTTAAATTTGCCATATGCAAAGAAGACTAAAACGGGATATAAAACAGATGTTAGTATTTTAAATAAACTTGCTTCTTATCATCCAATAATTAATAAGATATTAGAATATAGAGGACTTTCAAAGATAAAGAGTACTTATTTAGAAGGACTTACTAATTATATTAGAGAAGATGGTAAGATACATACGATATATAAACAGAATTTAACTAGGACAGGAAGATTATCTTCTGTTGAACCTAATTTACAAAATATACCAGCAAGAGATGAAGATGGTAGAAAGATAAGAAAAGCTTTCTTACCATGTAATGATATGTTTTTAAGTGCTGATTATTCACAGATGGAACTACGTGTACTTGCACATGTATCAGATTCAAAGGAATTACAACAAGCGTTTATTAATGATGAAGATATACATAGTAGAGTAGCTGCCGATATGTATGGTACTACAATTGATGAAGTAACAAAAGAAATGCGTAAGACAGCTAAAGCAGTTATATTTGGAATAGTTTATGGAATAAGTGGTTTTGGATTAGGAGAGAACTTAGAGATAAGTGCTACTGATGCTAAAAAGTTTATTAATAAATATTATGAATTATATCCTGGTGTTAAAAATTATATGGATAGGATTGTTGAAGAGGCATATCGTGATGGTTATGTTAAAACAATGTTTAAGCGTAAGAGAGTAATTGATGAATTAAATAATAAGAATTTTATGATACGTCAAAGTGGAGAACGTATTGCACTTAATACACCTATTCAAGGAACTAGTGCTGATATTATGAAGATAGCAATGATTAAAATATTTAATGAAATGAAAGAGAAAAATTTAAAGAGTAAGATGTTATTACAAGTTCATGATGAATTAATATTTGATTGTTTAAAAGAAGAGAAAGATGTATTAGAAGAATTAGTAAGACGTAATATGGAAAATTGTGTTAAATTATCTGTACCATTTAAAGTTAGTCATGATTATGGAACAGATTGGTATGAAACGAAGTAGGAGGTTTAAAGATGAAAGAGATAAGAGCGTTTATTATATCAGAATTATTAATCATTATTTTAAAAGTACTTGGAGGATTGATAACAAGTTCTTATACAATGGTAGCTAGTGCTATTTTTGATGTAACTTTATTAATTATAATGATTATTATGACAAATAAGAAAGAGAATAATAAAGGCAAAGGAATTATTAGTTCTATTATAGGTTTTATATTTATTTTACTTGGATTAGGAATAATATTTTTAAGTGCTATTGTAGAACGTGGTAGAGTATCATTATGGGCATTATTATTCTTATTATTAGCTATTATAATAAGATACTTAATTAGTTGCGTATATACTAGTAGCGGTTACCAAAAGAAGAAAGGTTTGCTTAGTGTTAGTTTAATAAATAGTAATGTAGATTTTTATAATTATGGAGTAATTGTAGGGGCTTTAGTTTTATCTAAAATAAGTAAATGGGTAGATATTTTAAAATATGCAGATATTTTAGGTACAATACTTATTGCTGTATTATGTATTTATAAAGGATTTAAAATAATAAAGAATAGTTTTAATTATTTAGAAGATAATGAAGAATTAGAAAAAGATGTAACAGCAGAAATTGAGGCACGTGATGAAGTTAAAAGAGTACATAGTCTTTCTTATTTAAGCTATGGTGGTATTAGAGAATCTAATTGTGTATTGGTTATGAATGATGGAATAAATATGATAGATTTAAATTCATTTGTAGTAACATTACAGGATTTCTTGTTAAAGAGTTCAGATGTTGTTAAGATAGATCTAATTGAAGATAAAAAGAAAGTAGTTAAGAAGAAGACAAAAGTAAGGAGTTTAAAACAAGATGCCAGAAATAGCAGAAGTGGAAACAGTAAGACAAACACTAAAAAGAAGAATACTAAACAAAAGAATAAAAAACGTTAATGTTTTATATGAAAGAATAATTGAAACAGATTTAGATGAATTTAAAAAGAATTTAGTGGGGTTAGAATTTAGTGATATTTTAAGAAAAGGTAAATACTTGATATTTGAAATAGGTGATTATTATTTATGTAGTCATTTAAGAATGGAAGGTAAATACTTTATTAAGAACCATGATGAAGAAATAAATAAACATGAACATGTTATATTTGAGTTTGAAGATGGAACAGATTTAAGATATCATGATACAAGAAAGTTTGGACGTATGGCTTTAGTTCCTAAAGATAAGATAGATACTTATGAAGGAATAAGAAAACAAGGAATAGAACCAATAGATGATAATCTTACTAAGGAATATTTATATGAAAAGCTAAAGAAAAAAAGATTACCTATGAAGGCTTTATTACTTGATCAAACGATTATATCAGGATTAGGTAATATATATGCTGATGAAGTGTTATTTGCTTCAAATATTAATCCATTAAAATTAGGAGTAGATATTACTATAGAAGAATGCCAGAGAATAGTAGATAGTTCTAAGAATATTATAACGGAAGCTATTAAATGTGGAGGAACAACAATTAGAAGTTATACATCTAGTTTAGGTGTTACGGGAAGATTTCAACAGAATTTAATGGTTCATAAAAGGGAAGATGAGAATTGTAAAGTTTGTGGAACAATAATAAAGAGAATTGTTGTTGGAGGAAGAAGTACTTATTATTGTTCTAAATGTCAGAAGTAAAGAGGGATAAAATGAAGAGAGTTTTAACTTTTATTATATTAATTATTAGTTTATTTTTAATAAGTGGATGTGGAGAGACAGAACAAGATAAGATTAATTCTACTGATCCTAAAAAGTTTGCTATAGAATCATTTAAAGAAAAATATGGTGAAGATATAGAAATAGAAGTAACTAAGTCTTCTACAGAGTATTATAAGTACTCACAGAGTGATAAAGGATACCGATATGAGGAGTTTACTGTTAAGACAGTAGAAGATAAGCCTGTAGAGTTTAAAATGGCAACATATTGGGAAGTATCTGATGCTATTCCAACAAGACATTATAGTTTTAGTACTGATTATGGAAATATAATAGTTAAAAAAGTATTAGAAGAAGAATTTAAAGATAATGATAAGATTAAGTTTGAAGATACTAAGAAAGAAATAGATTTATATAAATATACTCCCGGTTATGAGTTTAAATTAATTATTAATGATAAATCAGAGTTATCTAATCTATCTAAAGAATTATATGATTTAAGTAGAAGAGATAAAGTATATGATTTTAATGTTAAAATTATTTGTAATGGTAAAAATATTAATATAAGTTTAAATAATAAGATTGATATAAAAGATATAGAAAAGAAAATGAAGAATTTAGAATAGTTATAAACAAGAAGAAAGTTCCATATTGGGACTTTTTTTGATATAATAAAAGTGGGTGGTTTTATGAAGCGTTATCTTATTTTATTAGTTATTTTAATAATATTACCGGGAGGAGTTTTAGCTAAAAATAGTTTTGAATTTACAAGTGTTACAGATAAGTGTCATATTGTTTCACGTAATACAACAGAAATACCTATAAATGTTGTGGTACTTAATGATGGAGTAATATCTAAGTTAATAAAACAGAATAAGTTTGGAATGATAGAGAACATAAGTGATTATGAGTATGAGATTGTTAAGTTAAAAAGTGATATTGTAGATAATGTAGTTATAGATACGCTTAGAGATGGAAATAATAATAGTAATATTTATTATTCTGTATCTAATGATGCTCCAGTTAAAAGAAAAGATATAATAGCATCATTTGGGATTAGAATTGAATTTAATGGTGAATATCCTAGTACTTTAAATATTTTAGGCAATGAAATAGTATTAGGTGATAAAAAAATGTGTGAAGAAATAAATGGTTATAAGACAGAAGTAAGTAATAGAGAAGTTAATAAATATGTTGAAGATAATGTTAATTATGTTGCTTTTGTAGTAGTTTCGTTAGCACTTTTATTAACAGCAATATTTATACTTACTTCAGTAATAATGCGTAAAGATGAAGATAGAAAGATGAGGAGATAATAATGCCTTATATACAAACAAGAACAAATGTTAAAATAGATAAAGAAAAGGAACTTAGAATAAAAGAAAGATTGGGAAGAGCAATTAGCTTACTAGGTAAAAGCGAAGATTGGTTAATGTTGGAATTCGTACCAGAATGTAATATGTATTTTGGAGGAGATAGTAATCGCTTAATTGCATATGTAGATATAAAGATATATGGTCATGGAACTAGAGAAAGTTTTAATAATATGACAAGAGAAGTTACTAACATATTAAATGAAGAATTAGGTATAGATAGTAATAATATATATGTAAGCTATGGTGAATTTGATAATTGGGGATTTAATGGAGTTAATTTCTAATGAAAAAAGTATTTCATGAGTTATCTTCTAAAGAACAAGATGAGATAAGAAGAAAATATAAAAGAGAATGTAGTAAAGATTATAAATATTCTATTCATTTATATATTATTTATGTAATACTAGGTATTTTATCGGTATTAGGGATAGGATTAGTATATTATGATTTTATGATGGGTTTAGTGTTATTTACAATAAGTTTTATATTAATGGGAATAGTAGTTTATTTTCTATATTTATCTAATAAAAATTTTATAAGATTTTTAAAAAGAATAAATATGAAGTATGAAGAAGATTAGTAAGACTCACTATGTGAGTTTTTTTGTTGATGGTAAGTTTGATTTGTCAAAATAAGTAAAGAGTGATAAAATAAAAAAACTTTGTTTAGGGGGATTATTATGACAAGTTTAAATTTTAGAAGAGAAGCATTACCTTTAAAAACAATTACTGGTAGATTATTTACAATTAATAGAGAGTTTTTAGCTGATTTAGTAGAAGAACTTGAAAGTTTCTTAAAAGGAGAAGAATTCTTAAATAATAAGACATTCTCTAAAAAAGTAATGTTTACTCATGAAATAAAAGCTAATAATACGGTGGAAGGAATAAATGATTCTGTTTCATTAATAGAGAAAGTTATAGAAGATGCTAAGTCTGTTTCTGATATTGAAAGAAGAAATAGAATAATAAATTTATATAATGGATATAGATATATTTTGGAAGGTAAAGATATTACAGAAGAAAATGTTAAAGAATTATATAGAATATTAAGTAAAGATTTACTTTGTTCTAGTGATAGAGCTAGAATGGGGGAACTTTATCGTACTGCACCTGTTTATATTCTTCAAGGTGGTCGTTTAGATGATACTATGGATGAAGGTGTTCCAGCAGAAATGATACAAGATTTTATGCAAGAATTCTTCCAATATGTTAATATACCTGAAAGTTTTGATAGTGCAACAGATTGTTTTATAAAATCACAGATAATGCATTTCTATTTTGTATATATTCATCCTTATTTTGATATAAATGGTCGTACTAGTAGAACAATAGCTATGTGGTATTTATTAAATAATCAGATATATCCTTATATAATATTTAATAGAGGTATTAATTTTGATCCTGATTATGATCGTGTAATTAGAGAATGTAAAAATAGATATGAACTTACTAAGTTTTTAAAATATATGTTGACTAATGTTAAGAAAGAATTAGAAAAAGAATACCTTACTCATTATTTCCGTGAAATGTCTGGTCGTAAATGGAGAACTGTAGATTATCAAACAATGGAATATATTTTATCTATGAAAGGTAATAGAACAGTTCTTGATTTTACAGAATTTTATAATAAGTTTAATGATAAAAAGAAAGCAAAAGAAGTTTATGAAACGATGGTTATACCAATGCTTGAAGATGGTACTATAATACCTCTTAGAGAAACAAAGAAATCAATGTTTGATGATGTTCATAATCTTGAATTTGGTTTAAATGGAAAGAGATTAAATGAATTGGATACTAGTAAGATAAAAAGGTTAACACTATAAAAAAGAATAGTTATTGAGTATCAATACTATTCTTTTTTGTTGGAATATTTTTAGAATCATAATTATTTAGAGATTGTTTTATAGCTTGTTCATAAAGGTAAGCAGCTTTTAATTCATATTTATAAATATAAGAATCTTTATTAGGGGTAGTAGGAATAGATATGTCCTTTTTTATTTTATTTAAGTATGATTGACCTTGATTATTAAATCCTAATATTTTTATATAATCTAATTTAATATTTTTATTATCTTGTTTAGTTAAGCCAGCTATAATATGTAGTAACATTCTATTAATCTTATTATAAGTATATCTTTTGGTTTTTATATTAGAAATTAAGTCATTTAAATTATTAACTGTATTTGCTGCAAGTTTTATTCTATTTTCTAAACCTTCAGAAACATCTGGAAGAGCAGCAATTTCAGATAAAGTCATTTTTCTAAGAATATATAATATCTCTTTTTCAAATACAGATAAATCAGGAATTATTTTACCATTTTGAATTGCTTCATCAAGTAATTCATATGTTTCAAAAGGAACTACTCTGTGAACATTCTTTTTATTTTGAATCATTGTTCTAATTGCAGTAGCACTAGCAATTCCATTTTTTACAGTTTTACTATTATAATCACTATAATCTCTTTTTATTGTTAAAGGTTTTATATGACTTCTATGTTTTTTTATTGCTTTTAAATATTCAACTCCAAGAATGTTATTAGGATTATTTAAAATATCAGTATATTTTTTTGAAGTTCCAAAGAACTGAGATAATGCAATTTCACGAGCACGAGGATAAGATAATCCAGATTTTAATTGAGCAGTAATTAAAGAAGAAAACTCTTTTGGTTCTTTATAAAGAATGGATGCAACATCATTAAGAGGAGATATTTCACCAATTTCACTTCCAAAAGAAAGATAATCAACAACTCCCAAACTGTTTAAGATTTTTATTGCGCCATCAGCAAAATTTTCAGCACTTGAAATAGCATAAACAGTAGGTAATTCTAAAACTAAATCAATACCACCTTTAAGAGCCATTTCAGTTCTAGTCCATTTATCAACTAATGCAGTATCACCACGTTGAACAAAATTCCCACTCATTACTGCAACAGTAAAATCTGTTTTAGTTAATTGTTTTGATAATTCTAAATGATGAATGTGCCCGTTATGAAAAGGATTATATTCAGAAACTATACCTAATATTCCATCCAAAATAAATCACCACCTATATTGTAATATTTTAAATTTACTGGTATAATATCATAGATTTATAAAAAAGACAATTTTATAGGAGAATTTATGAAAAAAGTTACAATATATACAGATGGAGCATGCTCAGGAAACCCTGGTCCAGGCGGATGGGGGGCTATTTTAATGTATAATGAAACTTCAAAAGAAATTTCAGGAGCAAGTAAAGATACAACAAATAATATAATGGAAATAACAGCAGTATTAGAAGCACTTAAACTGCTAAAAGAAGAATGTGAAGTTAAAATTTATAGTGATAGTGCCTATGTAGTAAATGCTTTTAATCAAGGTTGGATATATAATTGGAAAAAAAATAATTGGAAAACAGCTAGTAAAGATCCAGTTAAAAATAAAGAACTTTGGGAAGAATTATATAGTTTAGTACAAAAACACAAAGTAGAATTTATAAAGGTAAAAGGTCATAGCGATAATGAGTATAATAACAGATGCGATTTTTTGGCAACAAGCGCTATTAAAACTATTTAACATGGAGAGGATGTTTAATATGAAAATTTTAGGTGTTACAGGAACTTCTGGTTCTGGAAAGTCAACTTTTAGTAAAATTTTGAACGAAAGAGAAGATGTAAAAGTAGTAGATGCAGATCAAGTTTCAAAAGATTTATCTGTTCCTGGAACAGACTATTTGAAAGATATAGTAAATGCTTTTGGAGAAGAGATTTTAAAAGAAGATGGAAATTTAAATAGAAGAGCTTTAGCTCATATAATTTATAATGATGAAAAAGAGCGCGAGAAGTTAAATTCAATAACATTTCCTCATATTACAAAAGAAATATATGAAAGAATAAAAGCATTTGCAGATCCAAAAATAAAATATGCAGTCATAGATGCACCACTGTTATTTGAAGCTGGATTAGATAAAGTTTGTGATAGTGTAATTTCTTTAGTTGCAAGCGAAGATTTGCAAGTAAAAAGAATTTGTAAAAGAGATGGACTAGATGAGCAAACAGCAAAAGCAAGACTTAGTACTCAAAAACCAGCAAGTTTTTATATAGATAATTCTGATATTGTAATTATAAATACTGAAAATACAGATTTAAGAGAGGAAGCAAAAAAAGTTTTTAAAAAGTTAGATAAAGAAGAAACTTTAAATTTTATGGGGAGAAGGGACAAAGTAGATGAAGGTCGCTGATTTTAATTATGAATTACCAAAAGAATTGATTGCTCAACATCCTTATGATAAAAGAGATGAAGCTCGTTTAATGGTATTAGATAAAAATAATGAGTCAATAGAACATAAAGTTTTTAAAGATGTTATAGATTACTTAAATGCTGGTGACTGTTTAGTTATAAATAATACAAAAGTTATACCAGCAAGATTATATGGTAAAAAAGATACTGGAGCTAATGTTCAATTTTTACTTTTAAAAAGAATTGAAGGAGATACTTGGGAAGCTATGGTAAAACCTGGAAATAAATTAAAACCAGGTAGTAAGGTTATTTTTGGCGATGGACTTTTAAAAGCAACAGTACAAGAAATTTTAGAAGGTGGAAATAGAAAAGTAGAATTTGAATATGATGGAATTTTTAATGAGATTTTAGATCAAATTGGAATGATGCCATTACCACCATATATTACAGAAGCATCTAGAGAGGATAATGAAAAATATCAAACTGTTTATGCAAGATATGAGGGTTCAGCAGCAGCACCAACAGCAGGATTACACTTTACAGAAGAGCTTTTAGAAAAAATAAGAGAAAAAGGTGTAGAAGTTGCAAATGTCACTCTTCATGTTGGAATAGGCACCTTTAGACCGGTGAAAGTTGAAACAGTTGAAGAACATGAAATGCATTCTGAACATTATTATATAAAAAAAGAAGATGCAGATAAGATAAATAAAGCAAAATTAAATGGAAATAGAGTAATAGCTGTAGGAACAACTTCTTGTAGAGTTTTAGAATCTGTAGCAGATGAAAAAGGAATGGTTAAAGAAATAGAAGGAGACACAAGTATATTTATATATCCAGGTTATGAATTTAAATGTATAGATAGTTTAATTACTAATTTTCATTTACCAGAATCAACTTTAATTATGTTAGTATCAAGTTTGGCGGGAAAAGACTTTATTATGAAAGCATATAATGAAGCTGTACAAAAAAAATATAAATTTTTTAGCTTTGGAGATGCAATGATTATTTTATAAATGGAGGAATTATGGAAAAAGCAATAACATATGAGTTATTACATACATGTAAGCAATCAGGAGCAAGAAGAGGAGTAATTCATACTCCTCATGGAGATATACAAACTCCAATATTTATGCCAGTAGGAACTCAAGCAACTGTAAAATCAATGACACCAGAAGAATTAAAAGAAGAAGTAAAAGCACAAATAATACTTGCGAATACATATCATTTGTTTCTAAGACCAGGGCATAATTTAATAAAAGAAGCTGGTGGACTTCATAAATTTATGAATTGGGATAGACCAATTTTAACAGATAGTGGAGGATTTCAAGTATTTAGTTTAGGAGCATTAAGAAAAATAAAAGAAGAAGGTGTTGAATTTAGATCACACTTAGATGGAAGCAAACAATTTATAAGCCCAGAAAAAGCTATGGAAATTGAAGAAGCATTAGGTGCAGATATAATAATGGCATTTGATGAATGTTGTCCTTATCCTTCAACTTATGAATATACAAAAAATTCTATGGAAAGAACTACAAGATGGGCTGCAAGATGTAAAGAAGCTCATACTACAGTAGACAAGCAAGGATTATTTGGAATTATTCAAGGTGG
>DEUO01000058.1:2278-9506 GCA_002362595.1 Caryophanales bacterium UBA3260 | reverse complement strand
ATTAATTATTAAGTTATTAGATTCAATAAAATTTTTTTCTACTTCACCTACTTCATAATTAAGACCTATATTATATTTAGTAACGTCATTTTCAAGGCTATTAAATATTTCGCCATATATGATAATTATTACAGGAATAATTAATGGAAAAAGTAATAAACGAGTAATTGTTTTTTTATCTCTAAAGATACTTCTTAATTCTTTTTTTAAAGTAATTAAAATATTTTTATTCATTGTTATCACCACCTATTAAGACAAAGAAGGCATCTCTTAAGTTTGTTGTCTTTGTACTTTTTATTATACTAGAAGGAGTACCTTCTTTTATTATTTTACCATTATGAATAAGGATTACACGGTCACAGATATTTTCCGCTTCTTCCATATAGTGAGTTGAATAAATTATTCCTTTATTTTTGATTTTTTCTTCTTTTATAAAATCTAAAATAGTTTTACTAGAGATTATATCTAAGCCACTAGTTGCTTCATCTAATATATAATACTTAGGATTGTGAATGATACATCTAGAGATATTTACACGTTGCATTTGACCAGTTGATAGATTTTCTATTCGTTGATGAAGAAATGAAGTCATATTTAGTTCTTCGGAAATAGTTTTAATACGAGATTCTATTTCGTTTTTAGGAACATCATAGTATGATGCACACATACTTAGTAATTCATATGGAGAAATATCTTTATATAGTTTAGTATTACCAGATAGATATGCTATTTCTCTTTTTATATCATTAGGATTATCTTGATAATTTTTATCGTCAATTTTTATAGAACCGCTAGTTGGAATCATTATACCAGCAAGCATTCTTAAAAGGGTTGTTTTACCAGCACCGTTAGGGCCTAAAATGCCCACTATTTCGCCTTCTTTAGCAGTAAAAGAGATATCTACATCAGCATAAAATTCTTGTTTTTCTTTTTTATTAATTTTCTTTTGAAATTTTTTAGATACGTTTTTAACTTCTATCATAAGTTATTCTCCTTTTTAATAAATTCTTCTACTTCTTTAATAGTATTATTAAAATTATTAATGTCGACATTAAACCAATTAACATTTAGTTGATTATTAAAGAAAGTATATTGTCTTTTAGCATAGTGACGGGAATTTTGTTTGATTTTATCTATTGCTTCTTCTATAGTACATTGATTATCAAAGTAGTTATATAGTTCTTTATAACCTATTCCTCCTGTTAAAGGTTTAGTTCTAATATTTTTATCGTAAAATGATTTAACTTCATCAATTAGACCATTTTTAAGCATTATATCTACTCTTTTATTTATTCTATCATAAAGAATATCACGAGATGTAGTTAGTCCTATTATAGTATGATTATATAGCTTTATAGGTGGTGGTGTATCCGTTAGTTTCTTATTTAAGTATCTTATTAATCTTACTCTATTATTAGGATGAATAGTGGTATTAGGATCTTTTTTTCTAACTAAATTATAGAGTTCTTCGTTAGAATATTCTTCATATGGATATGAAGTTTCTTCTGTTGCAAAGCGATAGTCATATAGAGCTGCTTTTAAGTATAAGCCAGTTCCACCTACAATAATAATATTTTTATTATTATATTTATTTAGAAGGGCTCTTAAATCTTTTTGATAATCATATACAGTATATTCTTCTGTTACATCACGAATATCAAAGAGAAGATGAGGTATATTTTCTTTTTCTTCTTCGGTTACTTTAGCAGTACCAATATCTAGTCCTTTATATACTTGCATAGCATCACAATTTATTATAATTCCATCGTATTTTTTAGCTAAAGCAATAGATAACTTTGTTTTACCTACACCTGTTGGTCCAACAATACATATTATCATAATAATCACCCTACTTTTCTTGCATATTTATTATATCAAATTGTTTTATATTTTGGTACAGATATGTTATAATACTTACGAATTAAAGGGGTGATATTATGGAAGATAAGAAAAATTATAATGCATGGAATAATTTGGTTAAATCTTTTAAGTATGCTAAGAAACAAAAGAAAGAATTTATTTTATATTTTATAGCTAATATATCTTTAGCTGTTATTGGAGCTGTTGCTCCCCTATTATCTGCTAAGCAATTACTTAAATTAACTAATGGATTGTTAGATGAATTATTAATAATATCTTTATTAGTATTTATAGTAGAAATGGCACGTAATTTAGGACATTTCTTTGCTAGGAAATATTCACAGATATTTGCAAGAGAAGTATTAAAGAGAATACAAATAGATATAGCTAATGAAGTATTAAAGATAGAAACTAGTGATTTAGATAAGAAATCTAGTGGTGTATTTATAGATAGATTAGTTAAAGATACAGGATATATTGCTGATATTTTTTTAGATTTAAATATGTCAGTAACTGATGTTATTACTAATTTAGGTATTTTAGTAGCAATATTTATCGTTAATAAATTAATATTTGTCTTTTATGTAATAGCTATTATTGTTATATTTATATTTGAAAGAATTAGAATTAAAAAACTTAATCATTTAGATAAACATTATCGTAAGAGTGCTGAGGCAGCAACAGGACTTGTTGGGGAATTAGTACGTGGAGTTAGAGATGTTAAAGTACTAAATGCTTCTCATTCTTTTATGAAAAAAATAGATCATGATATAAGTTCATTAAATCAAGAAAGATATAAGATGTCTGAGGTAGTTCGTCGATATAACCTACTTACGGGTAGTGTTAGAGATACATTTGATTTTTTATTAATATTACTTGCTTGTTTTATGTTATATAAGAAATGGTTAAGTATTGATGAATTTGTTGTTATATATATGTATCGTGGACGTGTATTTAATTTACTTACTTTAGCAAGTCAAATGATGGAATGGTTCAAAGACTTTAATATTTCAGCTGGACGTGTATTTGAGATAATAGATAGTGATTCATTTAGAAAAGAAAGATTTGGTACTAAACATATAGATAATGTTAAAGGAGATTTTGAATTTAAGGATGTTCATTTTGGATATAGTGATGATATAGAAGTATTAAAAGGAATAAGTTTTAAGATAAAACATAATGAGACTG
The DNA here is from genome assembly GCA_002362595.1 of Caryophanales bacterium UBA3260. Next base: position 6,458 of record DEUO01000058.1, on the reverse strand, counting down.
TGTCTTTTGTTGGTAAATCTGGGGCTGGTAAGTCAACAATTTTTTCTTTGCTAGCTAAATTGTATACACCTAATAGTGGTAAAATACTGATAGATGGAATAGATATAAGTGAATTAGATTGTGATTCAATAAGAGGAAATATTAGTATTATTACACAAAATCCATATATATTTAATTTAACAATAAGAGAAAATTTTACTATTGTTAAAGAAGATTTATCAGAAGAAGAAATGATTAAATGTTGCAAATTAGCAAAATTACATGACTTTATAATGTCTCTTCCTAAAGGTTATGATACATTAGTTGGTGAAGGTGGACTTACCCTATCTGGAGGACAAAGACAACGTCTTGCAATTGCAAGAGCATTAGCACAGAAAACAGAAATAATATTATTTGATGAAGCTACTAGTGCTTTAGATAACGAGACACAAAAAGGTATTCAAGATGCGATAAATAATATGAAAAATGAATATACAATATTAATTATTGCTCATAGATTATCAACAGTAATTAATAGTGATAAAATAATGGTTATTGATGATGGTAAAGTTGTTGCTACAGGTACACATGAAGAATTACTAAAAAATAATAAAGATTATAAAAAATTATATGAAATGGAACTAGAAAAATAATTTCTAGTTTTTTTAGATAAATTTGGGATTGTTTTAGTGATATGGTAAAATAGAAGCAATTAAGGGGGGATTACTATGGATAAAGATGTAGAAATAAATACAGAATTGTATTTAGCGATACAAGAAAATTGTAAAATATTTAATCCTTCTTCTGTTACAATGGAAGATTATAATAGAGCTTATGAGGTAGCTAGAGAAATAATATATTTAAGAGAAAGGAAAGAAATACCTAGATCAAGAACTATTAAGTTTAATGAATTATTAATATCTTCATTAACTAATTTATATAAGATAGGAATAGATAATGTTATTAAAGATGCTACTTCAATAATAAAAGATTTAGAATATAAAGAGATATATAATAGTAGATGTTCTTCTTTTCTAACTAATTTTATGGTAGAACAAACTGGTAGTAGTGTATGTAAGAGGGCTGTTAGTGTTTATGTTCCTGATAGATTAACAGAAGCTTCGGGGGTATTTATGAGTCATGAAGTTGTACATATATTAAAAGAAAGAAATAGTTTAGAATGTCCTAATATTAATACTACTTTAGAAGTAATACCTATGTTAGTTGAACTTATTATGGCTTTTAATAGTAATCCTATATTATTAAAAGAAATTGTTTATGAAAGAATTGAGTTATTATATAGTGAAGCTAAGATGTTTTTTAGAATAGTTAAAGAATTAAAGACAAATAAAAAGAATAAAGATGGTTTAATGGCGGCGCTTTATTCTAATATTGCTTATTTAAATTCATTTTATTATTCACTTGCCCTATTTACTTTGTATTTAAAAGATAGTGATTATGTTATTGCAATGCTAAAATGTAATTTAAGTAAAAAGATGACAACAGATGATATAATTAGAGATAGTTTTTTATTTGATGATTCACTAGATAGTTATAATAGTGGTTTAGCTTGTATAAAGAAAGTATATTAAAATAGACAAAAAGTCAACGTGTGTTGACTTTTTTAGTTCATTACTCTTTTGAACATTTTTTCTAAATCATATGTACTAAATTTAATAATAGTAGGACGTCCATGAGCACAATTATATGGATTCTTGACATTATTTAGAGCGTTAACAATCTCTTGCATAGCTTCCATACTTAATCTAGTATTGGCTTTAACACTCATTTTACAAGCGATTGTTGCTATTAAGCTATTATTAAATCTAATACGATCAAAGTTTGATCCCTCTTTTATTATTTCGTCAAAAATAGTACGAATTATTTCTTCTTCATGTCCTTCTTTTAACCAAGAGGGATGAGATTTGATTGTGTATGTATTTATGCCAAATTCTTCTATATTAAAGCCTAGTTCATTTAAAATACTTTGATTATCTTTTATTTTTAGAAAGTCGCTAGTACTTAATTCAATATTGATAGGAATTAAGGTATTTACAGTACTTACTTCTTTATTTTTAAATTGTTCTGTTACTAGTTCATAGTTAACGCGTTCTTGAGCTGCGTGTTGGTCAATTATATATAGACCTTGTTCGTTTTGACAGATAATATATGTACCTAAGACTTGACCAACTACGATAAGATTAAGATTTTTATATTCAGGATTTAGAACACGATCTTTTAATGATTTATAAGCTAGTGGCTTTTCTTTTACTCCTAGAGTACTTTCATCACGATTAAATAGATTTAATTCTGTTTGAATATTTTCTTTTGGTTCACTACTCTCTTCTATTTCTGATGGCGTTTCTTCTGTTCCATTTACGTTTTCATGTCTGCTATTTCCAAGTTTTAAATCATTAGTAAAAGATGCTGGTAAAGTAATATCTATTTTTTCTTCTTTTAAAGCATTAGGTATTAATAGTTCTTCTTGTAGTTTATTACTAATTGTTGTAACAATCATTTCATAAAGTTCTTTTTCTTTACTTAGTTTTATATCTTGTTTAGTAGGATGAATATTAACATCTATTAATGTAGGATCTGTTTCTATTTTTAGAACAACAATAGGATATTTTATATCGGGTTTATAGCGAAAGTAAGCATCATTTATTGCTCTATTTAAGTCGTTATTTCTTACGATACGACCATTGACAATTGTAATCATATGATTGCGATTAGACTTTAATATTTCAGGCTTGCATATATAGCCATCCATAGTATAATCATCAGTTTCGCCATGTATTTCAATCATATTACTTGATACTGATAAACCATATATTTCATGAATAGTTTTTAATAAATTATTAGAACCACTTGTTTTTACTAAGGTTTTACCATTATTTGTTAATTCAAATTTAATATTAGGATAAGATAATGATAGTTTTTCAATGTACGAAACAGTATTAGCTAATTCATATTGTTCACTTTTTAAGTATTTTAAACGAGCTGGGGTATTATAGAAGAGATTTGATACGGAGATTATTGTTCCTCTGTTAGATGAAGATGGTTCGTTTATTTCTAAGGTTCCACCTTTAATATGAATGTGAGTTCCAATATCACTTGCACAAGTAATTAAATCTATTTCTGAGACAGAGGCGATTGATGGTAGAGCTTCGCCACGGAAACCTAATGTATTTATAAAGAATAAATCATCTTCTCTAGTAAGTTTACTTGTAGCATGTCTTTGAAAAGATAGAAGAGCATCTTCACTTTCCATACCTATTCCATCATCAATGACTTTTATTTCAGCTAAGCCACCATTTGTAAGATTTACTCTGATATTGGTAGATTTAGCATCAATACTATTTTCAACTAGTTCTTTAACGACGGAAGCACATTTTTCTACTACTTCACCTGCTGCTATTTTATTAGCTAAATTTTCACTCATTATTTTGATTTTACTCATATTAAGTACTTCCTTTACTAATTATTCTTGAGAATTAAATAAAGATGGACGTATTTCAAATAAATCTTTATTATCAGTATATATTTGTAAACGGCATTCTTTTTTTATATTAATAAAACCTACTGATTTAATTACTAAATCACTATTACTTGGTATATTTAAAGTTAGAATAGATTTACTTTTTAATGGTTCTTTTAGATTAAAAGTACGATTTACAGGAATAGTATTACTTATATAAAGAGTTAAACTATTTGTTATATTAGAATTAATAGCAAGTAGATTATTAATATTTAAATATGTAGTTTCTTTTACTTGATATGTAAGAGGAGCTAATACTTTTCGAGGATTTATTGATTCAATAAGAGCAAAGTCATTATCTTTATATATAGGATTGGTTAATGTAAAACCTGGTGAATCGATTATAGTAATATTATCTGTTATTTTTAAAGAGATAAAGTCAATTGTTGTATTAGGAATTAGACATGTAGTTAATTCTTGGTTTTTAGTATCAGTTATTTCACATAATTTATTAATTAGTGATGATTTACCAGAGTTAGTATATCCAACGATATAACATGAATGAATATTTTTATTCTCTAAGTTAGTTAAGATACTTTTATTATTTAAGTTTTTCTTGCTACTTTGAAATAGTATTTCATCATTTATATTATAGACTTTAGATAACCATGTTTTTATTTTCTGAGACTTTATACTTTTAGGTATAATATCTAATTTACTTAT
>DEUO01000058.1:0-2133 GCA_002362595.1 Caryophanales bacterium UBA3260 | reverse complement strand
GATAATATCTAATTTACTTATTATTAGAGATTTTGGTTTAGTTATTTTATGGTAAGTAGATATTGTTTCTTGGTTAATATTTAGAATGTCAACCATAAAATAAACATATTCTGCTTTAGTGTTTATTTCTTTCATAATATATTCATTAATACCAGGCAGAGATGTTGCTACTTTTTCATTGTAATGAATTATTTTAAAACATCTTTGACAATATTTAGCGTTATTTAGTTTTTCTTCGATAATATAACCTTTTTCATTAGGATTGTTACTTTGTAATATTGCTCCACATCCTAAACATTTCTTAGTCATAGTACTCACCTCTTTTAATTATTTGTGTTTTAGATATAAGTTTATTTTCTTTGTATCTATTATATTTAGTTATAATAGATTCTTTTGCCGATATTTGATCAATTAAGATACTTTTGATGTTCATTTTATTAGCGCCTTTAATATCAGTATATAATTGGTCGCCGATGGCTGCTATTTCTGTTTCTTTATATGAATATTCTTTTAATATTTTACGATATGCTTTTTTTAGTGGTTTACACGCAAATGGAAGACACGATACATTTAAATAAGATTTAAAACGATTAGCTCTTATTCTAATGGCGTTAGTTATAATAATTATTTTAAAGTCTTTTTTTAATTTATTAAATAAATTTATTACTTCAGGGCTTGGATATCTTTCATCTACTCTAGCAATTGTATTATCTATATCAAATAATAGACATTTTATTCCATTTTGTCTAAGAATATCGTAGTTAATATGGAAGATATCTTTAGCATATATTGATGGTTTGTAATTCATTTTTGACCTCCTATATAGACTAAAAAACCACTTATGTGGTTATTCATCTGTTTGTGGAGATGTACATGTTGAAGTACTCTTAGCAAATATTTTATTGCAATCAGCATCACCACATAATAATCCGTCTTTGATGTATAGTAATTTTGTTTGTCCTTCTTTATCTGGAGTAAAAGTAATAACTCCTTTTTTAATTTTAAATTTTCCCGTTTCTAGGTCGTTTTCTGTCGATTCGTCAGAATCTGTATAGGTATATTTACCCCAACTCTTTATGTTGTATAAAGACACATTAGTTTTAGCATTAGTCTGATTAGCTGATTTAACGCCCGGTAATTGTTTTAATTCTTCTACGTATGTACCAACAGAATCCATTGAATTTAGAAGAATAAAGTATGAAGCATAGATATCTAAATCAGATGAAGCATCACCTATTTCAATATTATAATCTTCTTTAGAATAGTAATTACTACTTGCAACATTATCAAATGTTTCTATTTTTTCTTCTATTTTAGTACGTTCGCTACTCTTTATATTATCTTCTAATAGAACAACAATAGATGCTGTTTCATTATAATTACACCAGTATCCTTTATATTTGTTACCACAACCAGTTAGGAAGATAGCCAATATTCCTAGTATTATTAATTTCAATCCCTTTTTCATTTTATTGTCTCCTTTTAAAATTATATATTTTATTATCTTTTATATCTTTTAACCTTATAGTTTCTGAATTAGTATCAATTATACGATATTTTTCAAGAGCTTTTTTACTGTTTTCAGATTCTTTTAGATAGATAGTATTATCTTTTACATAGTAATAATAGCGTTTGTAATCTATGATTTTTGGTTTTTCTATTTCATCTAATTTAGCTTCTGTTTCATATAAATATATAACGTTTAGGGCTGAATAAATATCTAAAGATATATATTTTACTTTATTGGTATTAGATTCTAGAACATGATAAGCTTCCCAGTTGCCAATTAACATATAATATTTGTTTTCTTGATATGCCTTTTTAGCTTCTTCTAAGTCCCATGCTTTATTTAAAGTAGCTAGAGCTTCACTTATATTACCAGAGTTATATTTTTCTTCTGCTTCAGTTAAAGCCGCTAATTTTACGTCTTTATCAATCTTAGAGACTTCATCTTCTTTTATACTTAATGGTTTTAATTCTTTTACTAATGTTTTAAAATCACTAAAATTACTATTTACTTTAATTTCTCCATTTTGATAAGCTATATAACTATTACTATAGTAGTCACCTTCTAGATAATCAAATATGCTATATAAACATTCTTCATCTAAATGATTCATATTAATATAATAA
>DEUO01000157.1:2941-12390 GCA_002362595.1 Caryophanales bacterium UBA3260 | reverse complement strand
ATATTTCTTATTATAAGAAAAAAATAGAATGTGACAAGTTTACAATTTTAATAAAATAAATATAGTTGTATAATAAAAATAGATAAGGAGTTATTTTGATGAAAGTAAATAATAAATTAAGAGATTATATAGAAGCAAATATATTTCCTTTATATGATAATAATTTTATTGGAGATGGGATAGATAGAATTAAATATGTAATGGATAGAAGTGAGGCGATTGTAAAGGAAAATAGTTTAGATGTTGATGATAATATACTTTATACTGTAGTAAGTTATCATGATATACGTAAAGATAATAGGGAAGATGATCATGAACTTATTAGTGCAGAGATAATGAATAATGATAAATTCTTAGCAAATTTTTTTAATACTGAAGAAAGATTATTAATTAAAGAAGCTATAGAAGATCAAAGAGCTAATAAGGAAAGTGAACCAAGAAATATATATGGAAAGATACTTTCTTCAGCTTCACGTAATTCTTCAGTTGAACAGAGTTTGGAGAGATCTTATTGTTATGGAAAGAAGAAAAATCCTAATGCAACTGATGAAGAATTATTTGAAGGAGCATATAATGCTTTATTAAAAAAATTTGGAGAAAATGGATATGCTAAATTTTATTTTAAAGATTCAGTTTATGAGAAATTTTTAAAAGATATTAGAGAATTATTAAAGGATAAAGATAAATTTATAGATAGACAAAGAGCATATATAGAGAATTTAAAAAGGTAATAAGTTATGAATAAAATAGAATTATTACAAAAGATAATAGATGAATCTGATAATATAGTATTTTTTGGTGGAGCTGGAGTATCTACAGAAAGTGGGATAAAAGATTTTAGAGGAGAAAATGGACTTTATAAAGAACATTATGATTATCCTCCTGAATTTTTATTAAGTTCTGATTGCTTTTATAATAAACAAGAAGTATTTTATGATTTTTATAAGAATAAAATGAACTCTGTAGATATAGAACCAAATGTAACACATAAATATTTAACTATGTTAGAAAAAGAAGGTAAGTTAAAAGCTATTATTACACAAAATATAGATGGATTACATCAAAAGGCTGGTAGTAAGAATGTATTAGAAATACATGGAACTATACATGAGAATCATTGTTTAGAATGTGGAAAAGAGTATGATGCTAATTATGTATTTAATAGTAAAGGAATACCTAAATGTAAGTGTGGTGGAGTAATAAAACCAGATGTAGTATTATATGGAGAGATGTTACCAGAATGTTTTAATACAGCTTTAGAATATATAAGTAAATGTGATACTTTAATAGTAGCGGGGACTTCATTAACTGTCGAACCAGCTAGTAGTTTAGTTAGATTATTTAAGGGAAAGAATTTAGTAATAATAAATAAAGATAATACTTTATATGATAATATAGCTACGTTAGTAATAAATGATAAATTATCTAATATATTTAGTAAATTAAAGTAAGATAGAGAACATAGTTTATATGTTCTTTTTTGTGTTATAATTATTAATATAATAAGAAAGGAAGAATAGTATGGGTTTCTTTAATAAGTTTTTAAAAAAGAATGCGGTAGATAGTAATGCTGTTGTTGCTTCAGAAATTGTTCTTCCAGAACTTAAAAAAGTTGTAGAGCAGATAAATATAGACTTACCTGAAGGAGAAATAGTTAAATTTGAAGATGGTGTTTTAGATACCAGTTCATCTTTAGCAGTACAAATATTTAAACATAATTTACAAGTTTTAATAGAAGAAGCAAAGAGAAAAGGTAAAATAGATAACTTTAAATTAATAAGAGAAGATGATTATTTCCCTAAAGATTATGAATGGCAAGTTGCATCTAAAAATACTTGTATGGAAAGAAATTGTTTAGGATTATCTATTGCAATTAAGAAAAAGATAGCTTTAGAAAAAGCAGGAGTTAAAACAACAATTAATGGCATATCACTTCCTGTTGATGATAAAATTATTTATGAAGCGATGAAAGGTGTAGATAAATACTTAGGAGCAGTTTATTTGCCAGTACATTTTAGATCAACTAAACATTTTACTGTAAATACACCTTTAGGTGTTACTGGAGATTATAATGCTGTTGAGACTGATAGAAATTTTATAGTAATAGATGATATAGATTCTTTTATTAATTCTGGATATGCATATTCAGTTGCTTATCATGATGCATATATAGATGTAACACATAAAATTTTACCTGTTTCAGATAATGCTGTTATATTAATATCTAAAGATAAATATGATAATTTAATTAAAGATGAAGATATAAAAAGACAATTAGAAGGAAGAAGAGTAGTAGTATTTAATGGTGATGAAGTAATAGCTATTAATATGATATTAACGGAATTGGGTGTTTTGCCTTCGCAAATAGGGGCATTATATGCAACATATGATAATGAATTAAAGAATATAATAAGTGATAGTATTAAGCAAGTAGCTTTAGATAATAATTTATTATATGATAAAAGCCATGCTGGTAGAGAAGGACATTTTTCTAGTTCATTTGATGATATGAATCATGATTATGATAGGTATTTAAATGAATTTATAGAATTTTTAAAACAGAAATTTTCTGAATATCAATCTTTATTTACTATTAGTTCTGTTACGAGAAGTAATTATGCAGATGCTATTGTTGATAAAATAGGAGCAGATAGATTACTTGCAGCTATAAATGAATATAATACTATAGCAATAGATAAATTTAATAATAGATATGAAAATTATAGAAGAGATAGAAGTAATATTACTCCTGAAGTAGAGGAAATATTTAAAGCAACTAAAGGTTTAATTCAGAAATTTTATGAGATAGGAGAATCGTTTGATTCTGTTTTAGAGAAGGATAAAATAGAAGAAATAATAAGAGTGTTTTTACAAGGAGATACAGTTAAGGAACAGTTAGAAGCTGCTAAAGTAATTATTGATGTAATGACAAGTAAAATGAGTTTAAGTGAAAGTGATGAAAAGAGTATTAAGGTATAAGAAAACAGTAAATTAAATTTACTGTTTTTATAAGGTTATATTTTCTTTGTTTGTTTTGCGACCTTTTTTAATTTTTATTTCGCCTTTTGATATGGCATTTACTGGACATACTAGAGAGCAAAGATGACATCCTACACATTTTTCTTTGTCACATGTTGGCTTTCTAGTTTCTTTATTCCATTTTATAGCTTGATGACCACCATCATAACAAGAAATATAGCAACGACCACATTTTACACATTTGTCATAGTCAAATTCAGGATAGACAATGTAATCACGATTTAATTCTTCAGCTGGAATAATATTTTTAGTAGCTTTGCCTACTAGTTCTTTAATACTATTTACTTTTTGATCTTCCATATAATGCATTAAGCCGTTTTTTAAGTCATCTATTATACGATATCCATATTGCATAACAGAGGTAGTCATTTGTAGTGTTGTAGCTCCAACTAGAATGAATTCTACAGCATCTTCCCATGTTTCTATACCACCAATTCCTGATATTGGGACATCTTTTAATTTTTCATTGCTATGCATTTGTTCTATAAATCTCAACGCGATAGGTTTAATAGCTTTACCTGAATAACCAGAGATAGATGATTTACCATCAACGATAGGCATTCCAATATGTTTATTTAAGTCTATGTTACATATAGATTTTATCGTATTAATAGCTGCTATACCATTAGCTCCGCCTTCAAGACAAGCTATAGCAACTGGATTCATATCAGTAATATTTGGCGTCATTTTAGCAAGTATAGGTAAAGACGAACCACGTCTTACTGCTTCACAATATTTTTTACATAGTTCAGGATTAGTACCTACATCACTTCCCATAGCTTCGCTTGTCATTTGAGGACAAGAAAAATTAAGTTCAAGAATATCTGCTTTAGCAAGTGTAGCTAAGCGTGCTAGTTCTTCCCATGATTCTTCATCATTTCCCATTATAGAAGCAATTAATACTTTATTAGGAAATTCTTCTTTTAATCTTTTTATATCAGCTAGGTTTTGTTCTAGAGGATGTTCTGCTATTTGTTCCATGTTCTTAAAACCAATGAAATCAGTTGATTCTTTTTGTAATTTGTCAAAACGAGGTGATACTTCATCAATTAAATATGATTTAGGTCCGATAGTTTTAAAAACTACTCCTCCAAAACCCATTTCGTAAGCTTTTTTACACATTTCATAGCAATTACTTACAGGAGATGAAGATAGACAGAAAGGGTTTTCAAAATGAACTCCTAAGAATTCAACAGATAAATCTTTTTTAATCATTTTGTTTACCTCCTAAATCTCTATCAATAATTTCTGATAATTCTTTAGCACTTCTAACAGCATCAACAACAGTCATTTCTGAATTTAGAGTAATATCACCAACTGCATATGTAAAAGGGGCAATGCGCATAGTTGTATCGCCGATTTTATCATTATTAAATTGAACATTTAAATTATTGCTGTTTACTTCTTGACCAATAGCTAATATTATTTTATCTGCTTTTATTTTTATTGTAGAGTCGATATTACGATGCTTTAGAGTAACTTCATTTCCTTTAACTGATATAGGTATATATCCGTCATAGATAGATACATTATTTTCTTTTGATAGGTTTAATTCTTTTTTACTAGATTTCCATTCTTTTAGTTCTTCATAAGCTGCTACTATTACATTATCTGTTCCTATCTTTTTAAGACTTGTTGCAATATCCATTGCAACGTCTCCTCCGCCAATTATTAAAGCTTTTTTAGGTACTTTTATTAAGCCTTTATTTCTTTTTATTTTCTTTAATAAATCAACTGCTGTTTCTGTAAAGTTAATATCTTTAAATAAATCAAGAGTTTTACCTTTATTTAGACCGATAGCATATATAGTTGCATCATGAGTATTTTTTATCTCTTCTTCAGTTATATCTGTTCCAATGTTTGTTTTTTTGTGAACTTTTAAGCCAAGATTTATTATTTTTCTTATTTCATTATCTACTACTTTATTAGGTAGGCGATATTCGGGTATTCCATATCTTAGATATCCACCTAGTTGTTCTTCTTTTTCGTATATTTCAACATTATATCCTTTTTGAAGTAAGAAACTTGCTAGTGAAAGTCCAGCAGGACCGGCACCGATTATGGCAATATTTTTATCATTCTTAGGAACTGGTTTTAAGATATTCATTTTAGTAGTTTCTTCAAAATCAGTTATATATTGTTGTATTTTAGCTATTTCAATAGGTTTATCGATACCTGTACGTGAACAAGCTTTTTGACAATATTTTTCAACAGGGCAGATGCGAGCACAGATACCTCCTAATGGATTGTTTTCTCTTATTGTTTCAGCAGCTCCTTTAAAGTTATGAAAACGAGCAGAACGAATGAATTTAGCTGGATCTGTTTTAGCAGGACAAGATGCAGAACATGGTGCATCATGACATAGTAAACAACGAGATAGTTCTTCACAGATAGTTAATGGAGTAAATCCTTCTTCTGTGTTTTTAGTATAATTTGAATTCATATTAACCTCCTATTATTCTATGTTGATATTATATCATGATTAAATAAAAAAAGACATAACTGTCTTTTATTTATGAACTAATACTTTTGTTCCTACTTCAACGTTATTATATACACCTTCGGTTACTTCTGGAGGTATATTTACACATCCGTGGCTTCCGCTAGTTTCGTAATATGTTTTACCAAATGAGCTACGCCAGTCGGCATCATGAAGACCATATCCATAATAGAATGGCATCCAGAAATCAACATGACTACAATATCCACGACCTCTAAGATATGTATCTTTAGTTTTACTTTGAATACTATATAAACCGATTGGTGTATCATGTTTACCTTTAGTTCCTGATACGATATCTGTTTCTAGAATAATTACGTTATTATTATATAGAGTTAGTTTTTGTTCACTTATATCAACAACAACGAATACATTTGATAGTTCACTAGTAAATCTTTTTGATATGTAACCAGTTAAACCAGCACATCTAACTTTATACCAATCTGTAGTTTCTTCTAGTACTTCACATGCTTCATATTTACTTATAACATATAAAGATTCAGCATCAAAACGCATTTCATTTCTTAGATTAATAGATTCTGTTGCGTAGATTACTTTTTTTATGTCTGTACGATATTCTCCTAATGGTTCTATTTCTTTAGATTCAGTAGGTTTAGATACTTGAAGATTAAATGTAATATAGTCGCCAAATACATATCCTATTTGGTTATTATACTTAACTCGATACCAATTATTTTCTAGATATTCTAAGCATTCTAGTTGAGTACCTTTTGGTAGAACACACATTTTATCACTATTTGTACCTGGACCTTTTCTGAAGTTAACAGCTACATTAGTTTGGCAGAATTTTTGGACTTCATTTTCGCTTTCGTATACTTTATCACTTGGTGTATATCTTACATAGTTACCTGATACGTATCCTATTTCACCATTTATTCTTATAATGTACCAGTTGTTACTTGTAATACCTAATACTTCAGCAGTTGCATTTTTGCTTAATACTTTCATGCTTTTGTATTTTGTACTAGGTCCTAGGCGGAAATTAAGCTTAGCAGTAGTTGTTACTGTACCATCAAGTTCATTTATAACAGCTATTTCATCGTGTTCTATATCGTCTATATGGCTATGATAGACGAAGCCAATGGAGTTTTTATAAACGACTAAATCCCATTCATCATTATATCCATACACGTTTTGAATGGTATTTTCTGGGATAGATGTTGCTATTGTTCCAAAATTATCATCAACATAGACATTTACGATATCTGTACTATCTGTTTTATTAGCAAGTAAAGTATTATCTTTAATAAAATGACCGCTAGTTGCACCTATTGTAATAGCACCTGCTAATAACAGAGTAGCTAATTTTCTATTAATTCTTAAATTCTTAATTTTCATATTATTTTTCCCCTCAAATCAATACAAGATGAATTCTATCATAAAAATAAAAAAATAGCAAAATTTTCCTAAAATATGGAGAAAAGTGTTATAATTTAAATATATGTTATCAAGAGTGAACGAGAGATTCGGCTTTATGACTTCACAGCAACCTGGTAAAACAAGGTGCTAATACCGACAAAGTAATTTTAAGTACTTTGGATGATGATTTAAAAGATCAGAATGTTTAACCTTTGTACTTAATTGTGCAAAGGTTTTTGTTTTAGAAAATATTGTTAGCATATATGCAAAAATAAACAAAGAAAGGAATGAACTAATATGAGAAAATTATTCACATCAGAAAGTGTAACAGAAGGACATCCAGATAAACTATGTGATTACATATCAGATAGCATTTTGGATAGTTATTTAGCAAAAGATGAAAATGCAAGGGTAGCATGTGAAACAGTAGCAGGAAAAGGAGAAATCTTTATCACAGGAGAAATTACGTCAGTAGCAGAAGTTGACATAGAAAAAGTGGTAAGACAAGCAATCAAAGAGATAGGTTATGATAATAGTAATTTGGACATGGATTATAGAACCTGCAAAATAACCATTAGTATTTCAAAACAATCTCCTGATATTGCTTTAGGAGTAGATAAAGCATTAGAAACGAAAGAAGGAGAAGAATTGGATTCCGAAGGAGCAGGAGACCAAGGAATTATGTTTGGATTTGCGTGTGATGAAACAGAGGAATTGATGCCATTACCAATATCATTAGCACATAAATTGGCCAAAAGATTATCAGAAGTAAGAAAACAAAATATCATTAATTATTTGAGACCAGATGGAAAAGTACAAGTTACAGTTGAATACGAAGATACTAAACCAATCCGAGTGGATACCATAGTAGTTTCTGTGCAACATAAAAAAGAAGTAGATTTAGAAACACTAAAAAGAGATATCAAAGAAAAAGTAATAAGCGAAGTAGTACCACAAGAATTACTAGATGAAAAAACAAAATATTTTATCAATCCAACAGGAAGATTTGTAATTGGAGGACCATTAGGAGATAGCGGGTTAACAGGAAGAAAGATTATAGTAGATACCTATGGAGGATATGCAAGACACGGAGGCGGAGCTTTTTCGGGAAAAGATGCAACAAAGGTGGACAGGTCTGCAGCTTATATGGCAAGATTTATTGCTAAGAACATAGTTGCAAATGGGTATGCCAAAAAATGTGAAATACAATTCTCCTACGCAATAGGAGTTGCAAAACCAGTTTCTATTTATGTAGATACCTTTGGAACCAATACTATTCCAGAAGAAGAGATCATTCATAAAATTGAGAATAAATTTGATTTAACACCAAGGGGCATTATAAATTATTTGGATTTAAGAAAGCCAATTTATACAGAGACCACTAACTATGGACATTTTGGAAAAGAAAATTTAAATTGGGAGAGAGTAATTGGATTATAATTTATAATTGGCGTTAGATGAATCATTTGAAAATTTTTAAGAAATATAGTATAATAAATAGGATTAGCAAAAATGCTGATTTCCTCTTCTGCATGAAGAAAAGACTGAATAAAAAAGGAGGAAAAATAATGAAAAAGAAGTGGTTTGAAGTTATCATCAAGCTACTAGGCTATTCAGGAGCAGTGTTAATGACCATAGCTATAGCAAAATTTGATTGGATTCTTGGCAGTGTGGCTATAACGATGCTGGTTGCTACTGTTATTGTAATAATAGTAGCAGTAAAAAAAGCCGATAAGTGATAAAACCACCATTTTACTGGTGGTTTTTTTCTTAATAGTATTAAAGTAAAATAACCCCTCTTTATTAAGCAAAAGATGTTTAAAAAGAGGGGTTATTTTTTATTAATATATTCTTGACAGTATACCTGTATGGGGTATATAATTTATAACTGAGGTGACGAAAAAAATGGAATGCAATAAATGTGAAAAATGTTGTAAGCAAAATGGAAGAAGCACACACAGAACAGACGAAGAAAAAAAGAACTTAACAAAGAGACTAAACATTATAGAAGGGCAAGTAAGAGGAATCAATCAAATGATTGCGGATGATAGATATTGTGATGATGTGCTAGTACAAATAGCAGCAGTGAATAAAGCTTTAAAAAGTCTAGGTAATCATATATTAGAAAGTCATTTAAAAACTTGTGTTGCTTATGATATACAAATGGGGAATTTGGATATATTAGAAGAGGTTATGTTGTTAATAAAAAAATTACAATAGTTTTAAAAATAAGTTTCGTCTTGCGTCGTTAAAAATTTATTTTAAAACCAGAATGTACTAATTATACTTGAGGATTTTAAAATAAATTTTTGCCTAGCAATACTTGCTTCTTTTTACAACTAGAGAAAGAAAGAGGAATTTTAGACATGAAAAAAGTTAGATTTGATATTCAAGGAATGACATGTAGTAGTTGTTCTTCACATGTCGAAAAGGCAGTAAGTAGATTACAAGGAATAAAAAATGTTAATGTTAATTTACTATCCAATAATATGCAAGTGGAATATGATGAAAACATTTTAGAACAAAATGC
>DEUO01000157.1:515-2728 GCA_002362595.1 Caryophanales bacterium UBA3260 | reverse complement strand
GGAGATTATAAAAGCAGTAATAGATGTAGGATATGGAGCAACATTAAAGGAAGATGAAAATAAGGATAAAAAAATAAATAAGAAAGAAAAGACAGATAAAATAGAAGAAAATATTAAATCTATGAAAAAAAGATTAATGCTATCTATATGTTTTTTAATACCACTGATGTATCTAGCAATGCACCATATGTTATATGAATGGTTTGGGTTACCAGTGCCACAAATGATAAAAAACTTATTTCATGGAAATGAAAATGCAATCAGTTTTGCATTCACTCAATTTTTATTATTACTTCCAATTCTATATGTAAATAGAAATTATTTTATTGTTGGATTTAAAAGATTGTTTAAAGGTACACCCAATATGGATTCCCTAATTGCAATTGGTAGTACAGCAGCAACTGTATATGGCATTTTTGCCATTTACATGATAGGTTATGGATTAGGACATAATCAAATAGAGTTAGTCGAACAATATTCTATGGATATTTATTTTGAATCAGCAGGAACCATACTTACATTAATTACGGTAGGAAAATATTTAGAAACAAAATCAAAAGGAAAAACAAGTGATGCGATTCGTAAACTAATTAATTTAGCACCAAAAACAGCAACAGTTATTAGAGAAGGAAGAGAAATAGAAGTAGACTTAGAAGAAATAGTCGTTGGAGATATAATTGCAATTAAACCAGGAGGAAGCATTCCAGTAGATGGAGTTATTGTGGAAGGAAGTTCATCAGTAGATCAATCTAGTATAACAGGAGAAAGTATACCAGTAGAAAAAACAGTAGGCGACAATGTGGTTTCTGGAACAATCAATAAAAATGGATATTTAAAGATGAAAGCCACAAAAGTAGGAGATAACACAACACTTTCACAAATTATAAAATTAGTAGAAGAAGCAAGTAATTCAAAAGCACCTATATCAAAAATAGCGGACAAAGTAAGCTCTGTATTTGTACCAGTTGTAATTGTGATAGCGATTCTTACAGTAGCTATATGGCTAATCGTTGGTCAAAGTTTTGAGCTTGCTTTAACCATGGGAATAGCTGTTCTAGTCATATCATGTCCATGTGCATTAGGGTTAGCAACACCAGTAGCTATTATGGTAGGAACAGGAAAAGGAGCAGAAAACGGAATATTAATAAAGTCAGCAGAAAGTCTGGAACGATTACATTTAGTAGACACAGTCGTATTTGATAAAACAGGAACCATCACGGAAGGAAAACCGAAAGTTACAGATATAGTTTCTAACTTGCCACAAAAAGAATTCCTAAAAATAGTGGGAAGTTTAGAAAAAAATTCAGAACATCCGTTGGCTGAAGCAGTTTTAGAAAAAGTAAAAGAAGAATCGATAGAATTATTAGAAGTAACAGGATTTATAGCTATTTCAGGTAGAGGAGTTAAAGGAGAAATAGATGATGTAGAATACTTCGGTGGAAATATATTATTTATGAAAGAAAATAATATTGATACAAGTAAAATAGCTTTGCAAAGTGATGAACTATTAAAGCAAGGGAAAACAGTGTTATATTTTGCCGATAAAAATACTGTAATTGGAATGATAGCAGTAGCAGATACCATTAAAAACACAAGCTATCAAGCTATCCAAGAATTAAAAATAAAAAATATAGAAGTTGTTATGATAACAGGCGATAATAAAGCCGTTGCAGAAACCATTGGAAGTGAGCTTGGAATTGATAAGGTTATTGCTGAAGTCTTACCACAAGAAAAAGAAAAAGAAGTAGCAAATTTACAAAAGCAAGGAAAGAAGGTAGCTTTTGTAGGGGATGGAATTAACGATAGTCCAGCTTTAGTAAAAGCAGATGTTGGAATGGCAATTGGCTCAGGAACAGATATAGCCATAGAATCAGCAGATATTGTTCTAATGAAAAACAGTTTGCTAGATGTTGTTACAGCAATTAGTTTAAGTAGAGCAGTCATAAGAAACATAAAGATGAATCTATTTTGGGCATTTTTCTATAACACGATAGGAATACCAGTAGCTTGTGGAATATTTTATCCAATCATTGGATTAAAACTAAATCCAATGATTGGTGCACTAGCAATGAGCTTAAGTTCCGTTTGTGTTGTTACAAATGCTTTACGATTAAGAAAATTTAAATCAAATGGAAATTATAGAAAAAAGGAGAAGAGTAAAATGATTAAAACAATTAGTATAGAAGGAATGCAATGTAATCATTGCAAAATGA
>DEUO01000157.1:0-174 GCA_002362595.1 Caryophanales bacterium UBA3260 | reverse complement strand
AGAAGTAAGTTTAGAAAATAAAAAAGCAGTCATAGAATTAAATAAAGAAATTGAAAATAACAAAATTCAAAAAGTAATTGAAGAAGCGGGTTTTACGGTAAAAGAAATTATTTAGATAGGATATAGATTAGAAATATTCTTATTGGAAGAAGGGAATGTAATAAAAATGTTAAA
>DEUO01000122.1 GCA_002362595.1 Caryophanales bacterium UBA3260 | reverse complement strand
TTCTAAACTTATTAAAATCTAGCATATGAGAAAAAAGTTTAATTACATCATCATGAAATAGGTGTAAAGTTCCATCATCATAATATTTAACCCCTAAATCATAGACTACTTTCTTTATGGTATCCTTCTCTTTATCAAAATCTTTAGATAACATATTATTTTCTATAGTAAAATTAATTATTTCCTTTTGATATTTTTTTATAACATCCCAAGCGAAAGAATGAATTGTACAAGGGACAATGAAGGATTCATCTTCTAATCTTTCTTTAATGACATTTACAGCAGCATTTGTATAAGTTATACATGCTATTTTTTGACCTTTTTTTAAATAATCAGTAGTATAGTTTTCCTTAATAAAGGATAATACTTTCATTAAAGAATAGGTTTTACCAGAACCAGCACCTGCTTCAACTTTAAAATTGCAACCATTCTTAAATATTTCTATAATATGATTATCAATTTTATCAGCAAGTTCTTTTGCTTTTTTATACTTTTCATTCATCATTTTCACCTGTCGAATATGCATCAATATTATTAAGCCAAACCAAACCATTCTCAATATACTTTGGAACATTATAATTTTCTTGCATTAATAAACCTAAAGCAAAGTCTGTTTTCTTTTTCTCGTCATCTTCAAATTTTATGTCAGGTTCTTTTTTTATATTAAAATACTTAGCATTAGCATTTTTTATGGCTTCTTCAAAACTTCGACCACAATATTCGTTTTCCTTTAATTGAAATTCAATACGTCTAAAATTATTTGTTTTAACTTCGTCTTGAATATTTAATAGTTTTTCAAGAGAAATAATTTCTCTTTTTGACATTATACCTTTTTCTTGCATCCAATATTTGATGGAAGCATTGCTAGTTGTTGTTCCTTCTGATACTAAGCATTTTTGATATCTTTTCCCTTTTTCAGAAGCAACTGCTTTAACTGAATCTAAATCTGTAATTATTAATGTTGGTATCTCTAAAAAGTCAATAAAGTCAAAAAATTTATGAGCATATGCTCCACCTATCTCAAGAATAGTATAATACTGATAAACCAAAGGTATGTTACTTTTGATAAAAAGCCTTTTTCTTTCACATTTATTAATCATATCAGGAAGCAAAATTCTTTCAGAAGCCCCTTCTACTAAAATTATTTTATCAGCAAAAAACATATCACATTTTGTTAAAGTTAAATATTTTTTTATGAAATCGCAATTTTTGCTATTTTTCTTATAAAAGTCATCTAAATTTTTATATTTAACTGAGCATTTATTTCTTCTAGCATATCTAATTTTATCAAAACTAACCTCGCTTGAAATATGAGATGAGTGAGTTGTAATGATAACTTGTATCTTACCATAATTTAAATCGTTAATATATTCATTAACATATCGTATAAATTTTTGCTGAATTTGCGGATGCATATGAGATTCCGGTTCTTCAATAAACAAAATTGGAATGACACTATTAGAATTATTGTTTATATCTCTAGCAAAAGCTGCTAATTCAAACTCTATTTTTAATAAATTTTTAAAGCCTAAACCATTGTATCCATTTGGCAATATTTCATCCAATTCATTATCTAAATAACTTAAATCTGTATTCTTTTTTATTTGATTTTCCAGTTGCACATTACTACTAGCTTTTAATTCAATATTTTTTTCATTGGGATAACCAAATTTTATTGCTTTCTTTAAAATCACATTTAAACTATCGTTTAATTTTATTTCCGCTTCCTCATTTTTATTCATTACATATTCTTGCAATGTTTTGATTTGTTCTTTCATATCAGGGAAGGCGCTGTCTATATCGTTATCAAATAGTTTTATAAGTAGTGAACTAAATGGTGAATTTTTATTATCTTGAATCTCTGATTCTCCCATTGTTCTTTCTGCAGAAATTTTATATATTTTGAATAGATTGGTGAATTCCTTTAAATCTTTAACTAAGTAATCATCACTATCATTTGGATTTATTGCATAAATAACTAGTTTTAAAAAAGAGCCATATATATTATGTAATATTTTTTTAATCTTATCTATAGCTTCATCTTTACTATTTAAGTCAAATTCAAATTGTTTTTTAAAATTTTCTTCACTAATACTGAATTCATATTTCACGCTAATAATAGCATCAGTTTTACTATCATCAATATCAATTATAAAATTAGACAAAAAGCCGAAATTATCTGACTTAATATCTTCCTTGTAGCTTACATAAAATGTCATAGTTGCTGCTTTAATTGCATTTTTCAAATCTTCAAATGTGATTTCTGATTTTAAATATGAATATATATTATCATACAATTCTTTTCTATATATTATAGGATAATCATTAAATGTAATTGCTTTATTCTCTGTAATTATTGATAAAAAATTCATAAAAGAGGTTTTCCCGGAATTGTTTTTTCCCACAATAAGAGTCATGTCATTATCTACATCTAATACAACATCTGTTAATAATCTAAAGTTTTTAATTTCTATCTTTGTTAACTTCATTAAAATTGTCACTTCTTTCACTTTATTCAAAATACTAATATAGAATATAATTATATTTTACTTTTATTATTCATATTATATATTCGATAAATTCTTTATAATATCTAGCATTTGAGTATTTCTTAATTGAACTTTATATTGTACATTATAATTTTCTTCTTGAAGTTTTTCAAAAAACTCCTTTGCACAATTAATTTCAAATTGTTGGTCTGGAGGTATTTTGTCAAATGAGTTATAATCCTTTGTTTCAATAACCAAATTTACTTCTTTTATATCATTGTCTCTTTTAACAATGTACATAAAGTCTGGACTATATGTTCCACCACCTATTAATGGTATTCTAATGCTGCTTTTAGGAATTTTACCAAATACTATAACTTCATTATTATCTGTTGTAATATTTTTCTTTTCTAGTTCTGAATCATATAGACATATATCATATAAATAATTGTCACTTGGCTTTTTATCTGAATAAGATACTCCAAGAACACCTTCTGCTTCTACTTTTGGATTTCCATTTTTATCAGTTAATTTTGTTTCTTCTTCAATTAAACTTGTTGATGTATATTTAAACTTACCAAATAACATTTTATATTTCCATTCATTTATTT
>DEUO01000021.1 GCA_002362595.1 Caryophanales bacterium UBA3260 | reverse complement strand
TTAAAAGAAAATACTTATTATATAGATATCATTTGAATATATATGTTACTTCGTATAATATATATTATGTTAACCAATAATTGATAAAACAAATATAATTATCTATTTATATTTGTTTTATATAGTTATTATAATAATGATTATTCCTAGAACTATCCCAAGAATGAATGAATAATAATTATGTAACTCTAATCCTTGCTTTAGTAATTTAGTTAAACTTAAGGTGATCATTATACCGGCTGTTATTAAATAAACGAAATATAGTAGATTAGCTGTAATATATGACTTTAAGAAGAGAATAGTTATGATGGCTCCGATTACTTCCCCTGCTCCACTTATTAATGTATATATGAAAGCTTTTAGCTTACTTTTTGTTGAATAATATATTGGTAGACTTATACATATTCCTTCAGGTATATTATGAATTAGAATTGCTAAACTTACTTTAAGACCTATTTTTATGTTTATACTACTTGTTATAGCACATATTATTCCTTCAGGTATGTTATGGATTAAGATACTTATCATACTTAGAATCCCTACTCTATATAGATTTTCTTGATGTTCTAGTTTTTTATCTACTATTTTTATTATATAGTAACCTATTAATAGAAGGATTAGACTTTGAATCATTATTGTATGTATTTGATATGTATTTTTTATTAAATTTAAGCCTTCAGGGATTAATTCAAATATAGATATTAATAACATTACAATTGATGAAAGTCCAAAAGAAAATGATAAGACTTGATTCTTATATTTTACGGGGATGAATATTAAAATATTCCCTATTATGGTTGATAAACCTGCTATACTACTTATTATTATTGGTATTAATGTGTTCATGATTAATTATATGTTTCATTTATATATTTATTTCCATGTTTTTCCATTATATTTATTTTAGTATGGTTCATAATAGTATTAGGAGGTCATAAAAGATGAAAAAAGAATGTAATTTAAGAAGTAATAATTCTAGAAATAGTAGTAATGCTAGAAATCAAAAAAGTTCTAATAGTAATCAAAGAATTGAAAATAAGTAAGTATTTAAAAAGAAGCTTAAGGGTTAATTTAAGCTTCTTTTTTTAGTCTGTTTCTTTGTTACAACGAATTTCTTCAGTTCGATTTCCATCTACATATGTACATGTACATACTCCATCACGGCAATTACTACAATCTTGAACAGCAGCACATTTCTTTTGTCTTACTTGTTCGCTATCGAGTGGGTTTTTAGCTGATGGACTTTTAATTGTCTTTTCAAGACCAGTTATTTTACTTGTTATTTGGGAGTCGATATTACTATACGTACTTTTTAACATAAGTGTTAAGCCTTTTTCGCTTTTTATGTTGTAAAAAGTATTTATAAGATTATTAAGTGATTGGAATTCTGCTAATTGAACTTGACAGGAATTTTTATTTAGTCTATCACATGAATATTTGTTATCGATGTATGTAAGCCAGTCCCAAACTACTTTACCTGAATAAGCTTGGATATCATATGTGAGGCTTTCATCATCACTATAACTATCTAATAAGCTTTTTAAGTCATTTAATTTAGTTGTATCACTATAGATAAAATATTCATTGATACTTTTATCTACTACTTCTTCATATTTAAATGTTTTTTTATCAATGTATTGTTTACCAAAAACAATTAGAGCAATAATTACTCCTAAAAATAATATTTTGGTTATATTTTTCATATTAGGTCCTCCCTATTTATATATTTTACTTCGTGGATGATATTCGTAATCTTGTTTTAATTTTTCATTTACTAGGTGTGAGTAGATTTGAGTAGTTGAAATGTCTTCATGGCCTAGTAATTCTTGAATAATACGTAAATCGGCACCATGTTTTAGCAGGTGAGTTGCAAATGAATGTCTTAAGACGTGAGGAGATACGTTTTTTGTTATTCCTGACCTAAGACATTCTTTTTTTAAGATTTTAAAGAAGCCTTGACGACTTATATTAGTAAGACTGTTAGAGATAAATATATAGTCACTATTTTTTTCTTTAAGAATTATATTACGATATTTTTCAAGATATATTATTAAATGCTTTAGGGCGATATCTGAGATAGGAACTATTCTTTCTTTGCTGCCCTTTCCATATACTCTTACAAAGCAATTATTGATATCAATATCATTTAATTTTAGATTACATAGTTCTGATATACGTAGACCTGTTGCATAGAGTAACTCTAACATTGCTTTGTTACGATAATCATATGGTGTTATTGTTTTAATATCTAATAATTTATCTATTTCTTCTTCAGTTAAATATACAGGTAATTTCTTGGTTAATTTAGGAGGTGAAATTAAGGTACATGGGTTTTCTTTTATGATATTCTCCTCTATTAAGAAATTATAAAATGTTTTGATAACTGTTAGATTATGTGATACGGTACGAGAATTCGTTGTATCTAGTGTAGAAAGGTATTTTTCAATGTCTGAATATGTTAAATATAATATATTACCTTTAAAAAAGATATCAAAAGACTTTAAGTCATTATAATAACTTTTTATTGTATTAGTAGATAATTTACGTTCATATTCAAGATAATCCATATACTTAGTTATATAAGTATTAGGAATATATTCATTGTTCATTTGTTACCACCCTACTATAAGAATTATATAAGAAATTTAATAAAATGTCTATATATCAAGGTATTAATTTGTTAAAAAAGACAATCTATTGATTGTCTTAATAATTAACATCCTCCAGCGGCGTCTACTTCTGACTCAAAATAAGTCTTAGTTGTTTCATCTTTTGTAGAACCATTATTTATTGAAAATTTATGTTCAAAAATTCTATCACAATCTCCAGCGATATAATAAATAAAGTTATCATGGACATCTACGAAATTATTATCGGGATAAATGTATTTTTTGCCTTTATATTTTGCGGCTGTTTCTGGATCATTATAATCTACATCATCGATGTTCCCAGAAACTCTATCACCTACTTTAGAACTATCTACAATAATACCTCTAATACCATAGTAAGGACGTTTGGAAGCAACATTTTTTAATATTTTACCTTCTTTATTTAATATATAAGTAGTAGATTCGTAATCACCAAGATGAGATATATTGTTATTGTTATATAATACATAATCTATTGCTTCTAATTCTATTACAAGATATTTATCATTATTTGTAATATCATTAAATGTATCTTTTTTTTCGTATAAATTTTTTTTGTTTATATCTTCTTTAGTGATTTCATTTTTAGAAATATCCATAATGTTTTCTGCTACTAATGTATTATTTGCGTATAGTTGTCTTCTTAAAATATAGTATTTTGAAGTTTGTTCTTCATAAACTAAATCTGTTGTATCAAGATAGTAATAAGCTAATAATTTTAATTCGTTATCGCCAAGTTTTATGGTTTCTTCTTTTTCACTATAAAATGTATACATACTATTTTTTTCTGGTTTGCTTAGTTTTTCTTCAATTTTTTCTTCGTTTTTTTGCTCTTTTTTCTGCTCATTCTTTTCTAATGTTGTTTTAGATTCTTTATTGGCGTACCACTTTCCAGCGAAAAATCCTGCTGCAGAGAATGTAACTAATAAAAGTAATGTTATAAAAATCCATAATGTTTTTTTACTATTTTTTAATTCCTTATCCATTTTATACACCTTCCTATTATAATTAAATTATATCATAATAAATAAGATATATAA
>DEUO01000147.1 GCA_002362595.1 Caryophanales bacterium UBA3260 | reverse complement strand
TGTAACAGAAAAAGAACAAACTTGTTTATCATTTTTTGCTAAATTATATAGTTTTTTTGCTAAATTTAGAGATGATTCATTATTATTAATAAATTCTATTTTATCTTTAGACATATTATATATTAAACCATCTATAATACTTAAAATACCAAGGATGTTGTCGCAGAATTCTTCATTATTATTAGAATATTTCTTTTTCTTGTTAATATATATTTGTTTATATTCCCCACCGATACTACGGCATCCTACACAATAGTTGTTAACTGTTGTATCATTGATATTATCTACTTCGAATAGTATACAAAATATTTCGCTTTGATGGGCTGATATTTTATTTTTTGATAAGTCTTTTATAATACGAAATAAGTTACCAATACTAAGATATTCATCATTATTATTCATTCTAATAAACTGCTTTTTCATTTAATCACCAAGTATATTTTAACACTTATTGTGGACTTTATCTACTATTCTTATATTTATTGTGGATTTTTATCTCTACCTTTTTTTTATTTTTTAGAATATGATTATATCAAGAGGAGGATGACTATGAAAAAAATATGGTCAAATTATAAGCAAACTATTATATTGATTCTCTCAATAATAGTCGGTGCTATTGTAGGTTTAATTTTTGGAGAGAAAGCTAGTGTTTTGAGTCCACTAGGAGATATTTTCATTAATTTAATGTTTGTTGTTATTGTTCCACTTATTTTCTTAACAATTACAACAGCTATTATAAAGATGAAAAGTCCAAAGCGACTTGGAAAAATTATGAGTAGAATTGTTATTGCATTTGTTATAATGTCAGTGATATCTGCTTTAATTGGTTTAGTTTCAACTTATACATTTAATTTAGTAGAAACTAAAGATAATTCTAAAATATTAGAATTACTTGATGAAGATAGTGTTATTGATAATGACTTATCTTTATTAGAAAGAACTGCAAGTTTACTTACAGTTAGTGATTTTACGGAAATATTAAGTAAGAATAATATTATTCCTTTATTAGTTTTTTCAATTATATTTGGTCTTGCTATTAGAAAATCTGGAGAAAAAGCTAATGGAGTTACAAAAATATTAATTGGTCTTAATGATGTAGTATTAAATATTGTTAATATTATAATGTATTATGCTCCAATTGGATTAGGTTGTTATTTTGCAGCATTAATCGGAACATATGGTCAAAGTATAGCTGTTGGATTTTTAAAGACATTTATAATTTATACAATTGTATGTATTATTGTATACTTTATATTTTATTCATTATATGCTTTAATAGCTGGAGGAAAAGATGGTCTTAAAGCTTATTGGCGTAACATTCTAGCTCCAACGTTTACAGCTTTAGCTACTTGTTCTTCTGCTGCATGTATTCCAGTTAATGTTAAATCTGCTAGAGAAATTGGTGTATCAGAAGATATTGCTGAGACTACTATTCCAATGGGAACAAGTTTTCATAAAGATGGATCAGTTATTGGTAGTGTATTTAAGATAATGTTCTTAGTATATTTATTTAACATGAATCCTAGTATTTGGACGGTTCTTGGAGTATCATTACTTGCTACATTACTTATTACTGCTGTTCCAGTTGGTGGTGGTACAATTTCAGAGATGTTTATCTTATCTTTAATGGGATTCCCTGCTGCTGCTTTACCTATATTAACTATAATTGCTACAGTTATTGATGCTCCTGCTACAGTATTAAACGTTGTTGGTGATACAGCAAGTTCAATGTTAGTTAGTCGTATGGTAGATGGTAAAGATTGGGCAACTAAGAAGCCTGAAGAGTTAGATTTACTTGATGACGAAGATTTCGATGATACTGATACAGAAGAAGTTGTTGAAGTTAAAAAAGTTGAGAAAAAAGAAAATAAACCTAAAAAAAAGAATAAGAAAAGATAATAGTAAAACTACATCGAGTGATGTAGTTTTTTAGTTATAATATAATAGTTATTAATTCAATTATGATACCACATATTACACCGATACTATATAATAGACATAATATTTTTATATTTTCTTTTATATCTTTATTAGATTTAAATAATACAAGTAAAGCTACTCCACTACCAGTTAACAAACCAGATATACAAGAACCGATGTTAATAGCATTATTTAAGTATAATTCTGTGATAAGGATACTTGCTCCACAACTTGGTATTAAGCCAATTAAGCTTGATATAAATGGAGCAAAAAGGGAGTCTTTCATAAATATTTTAGTTAGATATTGTTCTCCTAAGTAATGGAAAAGAATATTAATAATAAAAGTTATAAGTGTGATAAATAATAAAGTTTTAATAGTATGAACAATACTTGATTTTATTAATGAATGGTTATGGTTACAACCACAATGAGCATCGCTACATATATCATAGTTTTCTTTATCTTTCTTTTTATGATATAGAAGATCAATAACATAACCGAAGATTATACCTATAATAAATTTTATTCCTATTATTTTTAATATTTCTATGTAAGAAGTATTATTAGCTAGAAGGATTGGGAGCATTTCATCACTAGTAGATAGATAAATAGCTATTAAAGTACCTAAACTAATTATTCTTGTAATATATAAGTTTGTAGCTAGAACACTAAAGCCACATTGAGGAATAATTCCTAGAATACTTCCTATAATAGGGCCAAATTTCCCTGATTTTTCTATTATATTGCGAGATTTATTATTTAGTTTGTGTTCTATTGTTTCAATTATTAGAAATGCAATAAATAAAAAAGGTAAAAGTTTAACACTATCTATTAATGTATCTAGTATTATGTCTTTCATAGTTACTCCTCCTAAGTAGTTATAATTTTATTAAATAGAATGTAATTAGTCAAGATATTTAAAGATATAAAAAAATAAGTTCGTTGATAATGTACCCCTTACAGTTGAC
>DEUO01000136.1 GCA_002362595.1 Caryophanales bacterium UBA3260 | reverse complement strand
ACTTAGTTTTCAAAGATCATTTTCGCATCCAAGATTTTGCTTCTTTTCTTGGTTGCACTAGTAATATATCAAAAGATTTCTTCATTGTCAACTTCTTTTCAATCTTTTTGCAAAAACTTTGAAAAGTTGACATTTTCTTTTAATATACGATGTTTTTTACCGATGTTTTTCGGCAACATCTAGTCAAGTATATAACAAAAAAAAAATAAATGCAACAAAAAAATCAAAAAATTTAACATTTTTTGATTTTTTCAAACATTTTATAATATTTATCGACAATTCCAGATTCAAAAGGTCCCATTTTATTCCTTTTTTTATCTATCAAATAAGACAACTCTGATTTCAATATCTCATCAAGCTCGTCAGAATAATTCATTATCTTCTTATGATAATTATATTCATTCCTATCAAGTACTCTAAATCCTCCATCAGGAAAAACTCTTAAATCCAAATCGTAATCAATATACTTTATTGACTTTCCATCTAAAATATAAGGAGATGCAATATTACAATAATAAAACAATCCAAACTTTTTTAACTGTCCAATAATATTAAACCAATGCTTCTTATAAAAGAACAATACAGCCGGCTCATTAGTCATATGCGTACGCCCATCTTTTTCAGTAATTCTTGTTCTTCCATTACCACAAACTAAATATTCATCATTTATTTCTAATACAATTGCTTCATCTGAAGTATGCTCTAAAGTTCCATCGTGTTTATAACAATAAATTTTTAATTTGTCTCCTACTTTAATTTCCTCCATTAAAATCACGCTTCCGCATAACATTATATAATATTTTTTTTAGAATTACAAACAAAGAGCAATCTCATGTCAAAAGATTGCTTAATTATTACTTAATATTTCTATTGCTTTATCTAATTGTTTATCATAAATTTGTGAATCACTATATTGAATATCCACCTCATAATCTGGAACTATACCTATGCCATCAATACATTCTCCATTAGGCCTTAGCCATTTAGCTGATGTATATTTAACCAAAGAATCATTATACTGTTTTAAAGTTTGTACTTTACCTTTACCATATGTTGTTTTACCAACTATCGTTGCGCCATAAGAATCATGTAAAGCAGCCGCCATAATTTCTGCTGCAGACGCTGTACTATTATTTACCAAAACAACAATTTTATAATCTCTTTTATTCTTTGTTTCATCCTTGTAATCAGTAACTTTATCTTTTTGTTGTAAAGAATATATAATTTTATCCTTCTCTATAAACTCACTTGATATATCATGAGCTGCTTTTAAATATCCTCCACTATTGCCCCTTAAATCAATAATAAGAGAATCAATTCCTTTACCTTCCATCTCCACTAACGATTCATTAAAATCTTCATAAGATAAATTAGAAAAAGATGATAACTTAATATATCCCAAATTTTTTCCTTGGCTTTGAATAATAGTTGATGAAGTTGTAGGAATATTTACCTTAGACATTTTAACATCAAAACTTAATTCCTTACCATCCCTTTTAACAACAATACTATTATCTTCATCTTTCTTTAAATAATTACTAACTTCCATATAATTATCCAATGTTATATCAATACCATTAACTTTTAATATTTCATCATTTACTTTTAATCCTGCTACTGCTGCTGGTGAATTTTTATAAATAGCTTTTATTACATTAGCTTGAATAACAATACCTACACCATCATACGAACTATCAAGCATTTCTGTTAATTCACCAGAGTCTTCTTCACTTAAATAAATAGAATATGTATCTTGTAAAAAGGATAGCATTCCGCTCATTGCAGCTTTTATCATTGCTTTAGAATCCACTTCTTCATAATAATTATCTAAAATTTCAGAATACAATGATAAAAAATCTTTTACACCTTCATCATTTACAACAGATTCACCAAAATAACTATTAATTTTCTTATATTGATAATTCATAACTAATCCAGTAAATACACAAGATATAATTGCTGTTATAACAATAATTATAAGAATATCTAAAACATCTAGCCTAAAACTTCCACTGAATTTCAATTTCTTCTTTGATTCTTTAAAAGTAGTTTCTTTATTAACTTTAGTTACTGTAATAAATTTATCATTTAAAATTTCACTTATAAATTTACCTTCATCAATATTAGATAAAGCTCCTGTTTTATCAAAATCCTTATCTGCTAAATCAGCTATTACACTACTTGTTCTAGGAGACTTTTTCTTTTTAGTAGTCTTACCTTTTTCATTACTATCAGAAGTTTTATTACTATTAACTAAATCCTTTGCTAATTTGCTAGAATCCTTCTCTAGTACTTTACCTGACTTACTTTTAACTTTACTAGATCTATTAGTTTTATTAGTAGAATCAACTTTGCTCTTTACTTCTTTATTTTTACTACTTTTAGAAATTTTATCATTCTTAGAACTATTTTTAGACTCTTTATCTTTTAAAGATTTTTCTGTAACTGATTTACTAACTTTCTTAGCTACATCTTTATCACTAGTTTTCTTCTTCTTAGAAATATCACTAGCTTCTACTTCACCCTTTTTACTTACCTTAGATGAACTATTACTTTTTACTTTTTTGACTTTTACTTCCTCTGCCATAAACATTCACCCTCTATTAAAAATAATATCACAAAGCAACAAATATTTAAATAATATATAAAAAAAACTTAATAACATATATTAAGTTTCTATAATTATTTCTTTTCAACTCCAAGTTCTTGTTGCATTTTAGATAAATCTACAATATATTTATTAATTTTGCCTTTTCTAATCTTTAATAAGGTAATATCTCCAACCTTCATTTCACTCAAAGATTTAGCATTTACATTAACTTTTTCTGGATCATAGTATCCATCATTTAACTTATTAGATAAATCAACAGTATAAATATGTAGATGTTTTTCCTTAGCATTATAATCTCTAACTAAAGATGACATATCATATGAATAATCATCATTTTTAGAATCATAAATAGCAACATAATACTCATCATAAGGTCTATTAAATATTTGACCCATAATAGCAACAGAATAATTAATATCTACATCTGGAACAACTTCATTTGTCTTAGTTTCTGTCTTAAAGAAATCTTTAGTAACAAATATTCTAGTTGCAACATATATAGCTCCTACTGCTATCATTACTAATACAATAACAATTAAGAATTTTAATATTTCCTCTTGTTCTGCTGTATTATATTTTACTTTTACTTTTTTATCTTTTTCTTTTCCCATTTAAACCACCTTACCCCAATTATATCACATTTAA
Organism: Caryophanales bacterium UBA3260; assembly: GCA_002362595.1. Next base: position 10,104 of record DEUO01000136.1, on the reverse strand, counting down.
TTCTTAAATCAATTAAATGTTGCACTTTTATTACCAATAAGACGGCTAAAATAAGGAAAACTATTTTTCAACAACAAGCGAAGCAGCTCCTAAAGAATCAGCAATAGTTAATAATTCTGTTGAACTCAAATCATTACTAGCTAAATAATAATCAACATTATCTATAGTCCAAGATAGCGAATTATCACTTAAAGCACCTATTGTACTATTCATCATAGTTGGATCTCCATAAACAGAAACAACTTCAAATTCATCACTTATACTCGCCTGTTCTTCAATTAAAATAAAATTCTTATCACCATTAAATGTTAATATTGCTCTATCGCCTTTTTCTGTATTAATCATTTCTTTATTCTTTAAAAATGTATTAGCTGGTACATATAAAGGATAAACTATATCATCAAAAGATCCAGTCGTCTTATTTTCATTTTTTTTGTCTGTACCTTTATCTTCTTTATTAGTTCCATCGTTACCTTCTTCATTTGTATTACAACAATTACCTTCTACAACATTATTAACATCAAAATCCTTATTTTCTAAATTAGCTTTATAATCAATTTTATTAAACTTAACACTAATAGCAACAACATCATTATTATCATAAACATCTACATTACTTAACTTTTTATCCTTATTGAAATATATTTTTTCATATATCAAATTAGTATTATTAGGATAATTAACATCAACAGTTAACGAATAGCCTTCTTTTTCTTCTGTAAAAACAACTTCGCCCGAATCCTCAATATCTCTTACTAAAGTATTTAATATATAAGATTGACTACTATTATAAGGCCATTCACTTACAAAGCGATAGCTCTTATTTAAACTAGGTGTAATAACATACACGTCATCTTTATTACGTAATATAATTTGTTCATGATTATTCATAACATTAATCATCTTTACTCTAAAATAATCATCATCCATATAAGCAACAGAAATATTATAAGTAAAAGTATCTTCAGCATTATATATTTCCATTACACTTTCTGTAACATATGATTTAGCTTCCTCAACACTATCTTTAAAATCTTTAATTAATCCATCTTTATTAACCTTGCCACACCCTGTTAATAACATCAAACTTATAAACAGCAAAAAAACTTTTTTCATAACACCCTACCTTTTCTAATAAATCATATTAATCAAAATAATAAATATTCATACATAATTATAAAAATATAGTTCATACTAATATTAGAAAAGGATGGTTAAAATGGAAATTATAAAAAAGATAGCACTAATTTTAACAATAATTGGTGCATTAAACTGGGGCTTAATAGGTTTATTTAATATAAATTTAGTAACGGCTATAATTAAAAATGCATTAATAAATAATATTCTATATATAATAATTGGAATTGCCTCAATAATATGTGTTGCATATCTTTTTGACAATGAAAAAGTTCTAGAAGACTAGAACTTTTTTTAATTTTGTTTTGATAAAACTATATTTACTTGTTTCTTAACAACATATTGTAATCTAGAATCAGTACCTTCTATCATAACTGGCATTGGCCAAGAACCAACCCCTTTACCTGTTAAATCAACATAAGCAGAAATACCTGGATTATTTTCATCTATTGCATTTATAACAGATTCAACACCAATAACTTGAACTTCTACTATCTTATCCTCAGGAGAAGGTAAATTAGCTAACAATCCATTAGGAACATTATAATTCTTTATTCCTTCAATTCTAATAGTTCTTTGCTTAGCTTCACCAAAATTAAGAACTACAGTTACATTTTCATCAGCAATACTTCTTACACCAACTGGTTTAGGGAATGTAACCTTAGAAGTCTTAGAACCATTGTTTCCTTGTCCTTCAGCATCAATTGTTACAGGAATATATGAAATACTCTCAAGAGCACTTTCATCTCCATAAATCGTCGTTTCAAAATCGCTAACATTAGTTCCATTTATCATTATAGAAGAAATCGCTTTACCACTTGCTAACTCTCCCTTAATCTGTACTCTTACAGGAACCTTCTTAGAATAAGAATTAAGTTCAACCTTTGCACTTATATTAGTAGCTACAATCTCTACTCTATCTATAATCTCTCCACTACGTCCATAAGCAACTAGCTTCAAATTATCAAGTGTATAAGTACCAGCTTTAGTAAATTCTTCATTATCAAGATCAATTAAAGCCTTAATAGTTGCTATTGAATCTATCATTTCTTTAGAACCTCTAACAATTACATCAGATTTAGAAAGTTCGACTGATTTAACACTTAACTTTGGATCAAGTTCATCCTGATTAAGTAAATCATAAGTAACAGTTTTATTATCACTAACTTTTTCCTTAATAGTTACATCAACATATACAGGATCTATCTTATATTCAACACTATCTACAGGCTTATTATAAGACAATTTAACTCTAACTGGAGAATCACTCGCTTGATACTTAGTTAAATCAACAGTAACCTTATTATCCCCTAATTTCTGTGCTAAATAAATCTCAGGCTTACTTCCTATCAAAGTCATATCAACAGTATCAGGAATCCCCTCAATAACATAAGCACTACTATTATATTCAACTTCTACAGGTATATCTGTCAAAAACTTAGCATCGTTATTAACTAGCGTAATAGCTTTCTTATCAACTAAATAAAATAAAACTATTGCAAATAACAAAGATAAAATTAATAATGCATTAGATCTATTAAGTAACTTTTCTATCTTACTTTCCTTGCCTAATTTATTCTGTATCTTATAAACTAAAGTACTAATAGGTGTAATAATAACAGCATCTAAAATCTTATACAACTTACCAAATAATTTCTTGAAGGGATTACTCTTTTTCTTTGTACTAGACTTCATCAATATCACCTTCACTTCCTGCACCATCAGCATCATAGAATAACTCAGCTTTTGGTTTTAATTCATCTACAAGCATCATTCTAAATTCATCAGTACTCAAGTTATAATGAATTTCATGATCAACAGCAATACTTATGCGTCCTGTTTCTTCAGATACGATTAAAGCTACTGCATCTGTTTCTTCAGCTATTCCAAGTGCTGCTCTATGACGAGTACCTAGCTTTTTATTTAAATTAGGATCCATACTTGTTTTAAACACTGCTCCAGCACATGTAATTCTATCCCCTTGAATAATTACTCCACCATCATGAAGTGGGCTATTTGGGAAAAAGATAGTTCCCAACAGAGGACTAGTTAAATCAGCATATACTTTAGTAGCAGGCGTAATATAATCTTGTAAAGAAACATCTCTTTCAATAACTATTAATGCTCCAATCTTATTCTTCTTAAGATATTCTACAGCATCCATAATTTCATAAACAACTTTTTCTCTTTCTTCAACAGTTAATACCTTATGTCTACCTAATAACTTAGTTCTACCAATTGATTCCAAGAAACTTCTAATTTCTGGTTGAAATAATACAATAATTGCTAAAGGTCCCCACATAAACACATATTCAAGTAAAACTCCTACAGTATTTAAATTTAATAAATCGCTTAATACCTTAAATATTAAAATAATAATTATACCTTTAACTATCAAAATCATCTTAACACTATTCTTAACATTCTTAAGTATATAATAAATCATGCACCATACAATGCATATATCTAATATTTTCGTAAATATAGACAATACAGATGATAAAGCCATATGTCCACGCTCCTTCTTTATAATAATAATTATAACATTTATAATACAAAAAAAACAACCCATAGCAAAAAAATGGCTCTACTAATTTTAATAACCCAAAACATTAATTACTAAAATATATACCATCTAGTAAAATAAATACTTATAAAAACTTAAAAAATATAAAAATATAAAAACAAAAAAACAATGTCAAACAATTGCTTAAATTTACCATTACGTTAACACTAGAATATACAATATATAAAAATATTCTTTACTATAATAAGTACACATATAATAATCAAAGCAAAAACAAAATAACGTCCATCTATATTCTCCTTATTGCTTTCTTCTTCCTTAAGCAAATCAAGTAAATAAATTGCTTTAGCTTCACCATCCTCATAATCATTATAATTAGTTAAAAAATCTTTTACTTCATCTAACCATTTTTGATTATCATTACTATTTAACATTTCTTCATATACTTTAATTAACTCCGTTACAGAATCAGGCACTAAAAATAAAGAAGGAGTTAAAGACGTACCTACAATATTATTCTTATTTATCTTTTCAAAACCTAATGCTATATTATAAAGTTTATCTTCATTATACTTCTTTGATAAAAACTCTATACCATAAGATATTCCATCACTTGCTTTACCCATTGGAACGGTAATAGATGGATAACCAATAACACTTCCTAAACTATTGCCCGGAATTAAATTACCACTAGAATTTTTTTCTAAAGGAAGTTTATTCTTAATAGTTGGATACAATAAAACATCTAATTCATATTTATTAAAATAATCTAATACATACTCCTCATATATCTTTTTGTCCGCATCACGTTTATCTTTACTTTTTATTTGAACACCACAGCTTTTTAAATATCCGCTTAAATTCCAAACACTATTTTTAGATGAAGCTAAATCTTTAAAATCTTTAATAGGTCCTTCAGTACCTAAAATATAATCATTAAAATAATCACAAAAAGTCCCACCAGCCATTGTTTTAGAAGCAATTCTTAAATTAGAATACTTAACAAAAGAATCCAAATTAATAATTTCTGCACCCGCATCAGACATTAAATTAATACTTCTATTTAATAAATCATTTATTTCAAAATCAGTTAAACTAGTAGCTCCACTTTCTTTTTCAGAGCCAGTAACATATTGCGTAATAACGCCTATCTTCATTCCCTTTAAAGAATCGTTTTCTATATTATAATCAACTTTTTTAGATAACTCTGTTACCGAATCCTCTTCATCATATCCAGATATAATACTTAAAAGTAATGCATTATCTTTAACAGTCTTACTTAGTACTCCTACAGTATCGCGTTCATAATCGTATGGTAAAACTCCCCTACGACTAACTAAACCTAATGTAGGTCTAATACCAACCAAACCTGCAGCAGATGCCGGTGCTCTAACTGAAGAATTTGTATCTGTTCCAAGCGCCACTGCAGCAAAAGATGCTCCGACAGCAACAGCAGATCCTCCACTACTACCTAGAGGAGTTTTAGATATATCAAATACATTTTTTACATGACCAAAAGAGCCATACGAAGCTGATGCTGAAAAAGCAAGTGCACTCATATTACAAGAACCTAAAATAATAGCTCCTTCGTCAATTAATTTCTGTACAACTGTCGAATTGCGTATAGGATAATTTTCATTTAAAGCTAAAGTTCCTGCATTAGTTGATAATCCAACCACATCAATATTGCTCTTTACTAGTATAGGAATACCATGTAACTTACCTTTTATCTTACCTTCCTTACGCATTTCATCTAACAACTTAGCATCATTAATAGCATTACTATTTATCTGATTAATAGCATTAAAATCCTTATCATATATATCTATTCTTTCTAAATACATTTTGACTAAAGATTCACTAGTTATATAACCTTTATCCATTGCATCTAATAATTCATCTATACTCATATTAGTAATATCAACAGGTGCTTTAGTAATCGCTTTAGCAAAATCAAACAAAAGAAAGAAGGAAAACACTATTAAAATAACTTTTCTCTTCATTAAATCACCTTATTTCAAAATAGCATTTTCCCTTTTTAAATCACGTTCTTTTATAGTTTGTCTCTTATCGTAAAGTTTCTTACCTTTACCAACACCTATTAAAACTTTAACTTTATTATTAACTAAATAAGCTTTTAAAGGAACCAAACTATAACCTTCTCGTTCTATCTTCTCTTTTAACTTTTTAATTTCATTCTTATGTAATAATAACTTTCTTGTTCTTCTTTCTTGATGATTAAATTGATTACCTTCTTCATATCTAGCAATATACATATTAACTAAATATACTTCATTCTTGCGAATTAAACAAAAAGTATCTTTTAAATCTCCAGAGCCCTTTCTTAAAGACTTTATCTCTGTTCCTTTAAGTTCAATTCCACATTCTAAAGTCTCTTCAATATAATAATCAAAATTAGCTTTCTTGTTTTTTATTTCCATTCTTATCAACCTCTACTAATTCAAAGTCAACCATTGAAGTCTCTTTATAAGCTCCAACACATTTAACTCTTACTTTATCCCCCAAACGATATGTTTTCTTTGTAGATTTACCCATCATACATAACAAATCAGGAATATACTTAAAATAATCTCCTTTTAAAGTTTGTACATGTACTAAACCATCTATCATATTAGGTAATTGAACAAAGAATCCAAAATTAGTTATAGAATCAATAACTCCTTCAAATTCCTCTCCAATATGATCCATCATATACTCAGCAACCTTCATGTCAAATACATCGCGTTCTGCATTAACCGCCGCAACTTCTCTTTCAGATGAATGTTGAGCAATATCTACCAAGTTATTCTCCAATGTATGAATAGTTGTCATTGACATGTCTTGATCAATTAAATACGTCTTAAGTAATCTATGAACAACTAAATCAGGATATCTTCTTATAGGACTTGTAAAATGAGTATAAGCCTTACTTGCTAAACCAAAATGTCCTATATTCTCTTTACTATATTCAGCTTTACGCATACTTCTTAATAATAAACTAGATAGTATTTCAAATTCTTTCTTATCTTTTAGCTGATCAAGAATATTTTGCATAGATTTAGGAGATAAATCATTTACATTTCCTCTTATCTTATAACCTAAAATTCTTACCATAGTCATAAAATCAGTAACCTTTTCAGGTTTTGGTTTATCATGAACACGATATATAAAAGGTAATTGCATATTATAAATATGAGATGCAACAGTTTCATTAGCTGCAATCATAAAATCTTCAATAAGCATTTCTCCTTCTTCACGAATTCTCTTAACAACATCAATAGCTTTACCATTTTCATCTTGAATAATCTTAGCTTCATCCAAATCAAAATTAATATAGCCTCTTCCATTCTTCTCTTTTCTAAGAATCTTATGTAATTCATTCATTAATAATAAATCATCTTTAAAAGGTTCATACTCTGGATCAACTTTTCCTCTAACAATTACATCATTAACTTTCTTATAAGTCATTTTCTTTCTACTCTTTATATAACTTGGAAAAATATCATAATCTACAATCTTACCCTTATGATCAATTTCCATTTCACAAGACATAGTAAGTCTAATAACACCTTCATTTAATGAACATATACCATTAGATAATTGATGAGGTAACATCGGGATAACAGTATCAGCTAAATAAGAAGAAGTACCTCTTTCATACGCTGCATCTCCTAAAGCAGTATTCTCTTTAACATAATTAGAAACGTCGGCAATATGTACACCTAACTTATAATTACCATTATTAAGCTTTTTAATACTAATAGCATCATCGATATCTTTAGTATCATCGCCATCAATAGTAAAAATAACTTCTCCAGTTAAATCGCGACGACCGACTAATTCCTTTTCATCTACAGTATTAGGAATATCTAATAGTTCCTTTTCAACTTCAGACCCAAAATCTTCATAAATACCATGCTTATAAGCAATACTTAAAATATCAGTACCAGCATCATCCTTATGACCAATAATCTTTACAACTTCAGCAATATATTTATGTTTATTAACTTCTTTTACTACCTTAACTAATACTTTATGTCCTTCAACACAATTCTTTGTACTTTCTGATGTAAGCATTATAGTAATATCTCTCTTATCATCATCCAGCTTAATGTAAGGACATCCATCAGGATTAAACATTACTTCTCCAACAAGATTTTGTAACTCTCTCTTTATAATACGAACTACTCTTGCTTCTTTTCTTACACCAGATGTAAATACTTCAACTAATACAATATCATCATGTATTGCATCTCCCATATTCTTAGCATCTACATATAAGTCATCTTCTCTGTCTAATACAACAAAACCAAATCCCTTTTTATTAACAGATAAACGTCCTATCTTAATACCAGGACAATTATCTAATAAAATATATTTGCCTTTCTTAGTATAAAAAACTATATAAGAATCAATAAGCTCATTCAATGTCTCCTGTAGTTCTCTTAATTCATCGCTTGTCTTCAAGCCTAATAAATCATTTAATTCAATTAATTCTTTCGCCTCATGAATATTCTTCATTAACTTTAGAACTTTTTCTTTCATAGCACATCGTCCCTTTTTATAATAACTTCCTATTATCAAATATAACATAAAAACCACAAAAAAAAAAGTCCATTGGACTTAACTAATAAATAAAATATATGATATTACAAAAAACGCAATTCCTAAAACAATTGTAAGTCTTGTAATAAATAATTCTACGCCACGTTCCTTCTGATTTTGAAACAATGCTTCATTACCTCCAGATATAATTTGACTAGAATCACTCGCCTTATTACTTTGAAGTAATACAATTGCAATTAACAAAATAGATACTACTAATAAAGCTATTTCCATATATTTCACTTCCGTTCTGCTTATTAATTTACCATATAATATGAAATAAATCAAGAAAAAAGGGCTAAACACCCTTTATTTAAACAATTTTAATATTTCATTAGCACGTCTTTTAAATAAGAAAACAACAATTATATCAAATAAACCTGAACATATAATAAATAATCCAACTAAACGCGAAATTAACATAAATGAATCAAATGGATTAAATAAACACAAAACTCCCATAACTACTATTAAAATAGTAACAAACATAATCAAAGGATAAATTTCTTCTTGACTCCTCATAAACTTAATTCCATAATAAAATTTTTCAATAGCATTAATAAAGAACCATACTGCAGCAAATATACCTAAGACAACTAAAGCACTAAATGGATTAAATATAGTAAATACACCTACAATAATTGCCATAACACCTACTATTAAATCTATTGCAAAAAATTTAATACCTAGTCCATCATAAATATATCTAATGATATATTCAATTCCATGAATTGTAATTAAACTTCCTAATATAACCATACAAATCTTCATCGAAAAATTAGTATATTTAAACAACATAAATCCTACTATTATATCTAAAACAGAAAAAATAATAGAACTAAATAACAAACAATCAAATCTCTTTACTATCTTATCCATCACACTTCACCTCTATTATAATTTTAAAGCATAAACAAATATATTGCAATATTTTTTAGATATGATATAATAACTTCTTATTTTAGAAAGGGGTGACAACATGAAGCTAAAAAACCTATCAATTATTGAATTCGACGCCTATGCTAAAAACCATCCACTAGGCAGCTATCATCAAACATCAAGCTATGCTTTATTTGCATCAGAAGCAGGCTATGACTATGAAATACTTGGTTTGATAGATAATGAAGGAACAATTCATGCTGCCACCTTACTTCTATATAAAAAACTGGGTATGTTCTATCGCTATGGTTATGCCCCAAAAGGATTCTTAATTGACTACTATAACAAACCATTACTAGAAGAGTTCATTAAAGCACTAAAAAAACGTTACTATAATAAAAACTTTGCTTTCATAAAAATAAATCCTGAAATAAGTATTGGTACATTAGACTATACCAATAAAGTAATATCTTATAATTCTAATAAAAACATTGAAAAAACACTTATTAATTTAGGATGTCGTAAACTAGAAGGAAATAGACGTTTTGAAACTAAAATACCAAGATTTAATGCTATTCAATTGCTAAAAAAGACTAACTTCTCATCGCTAAATAAAAACGTTCGTAACAAAATAAATAAAGGTATCAAAAATGGTATGTCACTAGAAAAAGGTACAAGAGAAGATATTGAAATCCTTTATAAATTTATAAAAAACAAAAAGAAATATCCTATCTCTCATTATATGAACTACTATAATGCTTTTTCTAAAAAAGATGCAATCGATATCTTACTAGTAAAAATTAATTTTGAGGAATGCTTAATAAATATTCGTGAACAATATGAAAAAGAAACCATAAGAAATCAAATTATTACAGAAAAAACAATGAAAAATCCTAATAATATTAATCTTAAAAGAAAAATACAATCAGATAATTTATTAAATACTCTTAATCAAA
>DEUO01000154.1:1325-3318 GCA_002362595.1 Caryophanales bacterium UBA3260 | reverse complement strand
TTCTATTTCATCAAATAAAACTATTGAATAAGGATTTCTTCTTACGGCTTCTGTTAATTCTCCACCAGACTCATATCCAACATAACCTGGAGGTGCTCCAAGTAGTCGAGATACATTAAATGCTTCCATATATTCTGAACAATCAATTCTTATCATATGTCTTTCATCATCAAATAATTCATAAGCAAGTGTCTTAGCAACCTCAGTTTTACCTACACCAGTAGGTCCCAAGAATAGGAAAGAACCAATAGGTCTATTAGGATCTTTTATACCAGCTCTACTACGTATTATAGCATTGCTTACTTTCTTTAATACTTCATCTTGACCTATTACTCTTTCTTTCATTTTTTCTTCTAATTTTAATAATTTTTCTTTTTCTCCTTCTACTAACTTAGAAACAGGTACATTAGTCCACTTAGATATAACCTGAGCTATATCTTCTTCATTAACAGTATCACTTATTAAAACATTCTTATTATTCTTTTGTAATTCTTCTAATTCACTTTCTAATTTAGGTATATCTCCATGACGAAGTCTAGCAGCTACATCTAAATCATAATTATTTTCAGCTTCTTTTAATTTGTGTTTATATACTTCTAACAATTTCTTCTTTTCTAGAATATTTTCATTTACTTCTTTTTCTTTATTAAAATCTTCTTTTAATTTGGTTTCCTTAAGTTTCAATTGATATAATTGATCATCTAATTCTTGTAATCTCTTCTTACTTTGTTCATCTTTTTCTTTCTTTAAAGATTGTCTTTCTATTTCAAGTAGCATTATCTTTCTTGTTAATTTATCTAAACTAACAGGAACACTATCCATTTCTACTTTTATAGTAGCACAAGCTTCATCTATTAAATCAATTGCTTTGTCTGGTAAGAATCTATCAGTAATATATCTATCTGATAAAGTAGCAGCAGCAATAATCGCTCTATCTTTTATATTAACTCCATGATGAACTTCAAATCTTTCTTTTAATCCACGAAGTATAGCTATTGTATCTTCTACACTTGGAGCTTTAACAATAATCTTTTGAAATCTTCTCTCTAAAGCACCATCTTTTTCAATAAATTTACGATATTCATTTAAAGTTGTCGCTCCAATACATTTTATTTCTCCACGCGCAAGCATTGGCTTAAGCATATTACCAACATTCATTGTACCTTCTTCGCCATTACCAACTATCATATGTATTTCATCTATAAATAAGATTATATTACCATCAGATTCTTTTATTTTCTTTAAAACTGCTTTTAATCTTTCTTCAAATTCTCCACGATACTTAGCTCCCGCTACTAAAGCAGCTAAATCAAGTTCCCAAATAGTCTTCTTTTTTAAACTTTCTGGAACATCACCATTTATAATACGTAAAGCTAATCCTTCTACAATAGCTGTTTTACCTACACCAGGTTCACCAATTAATACCGGATTATTTTTCGTCTTACGAGATAATATTCTTGTAATACTTCTTATCTCATCATCTCTTCCTATAACAGGATCTATTTTATTATTCTTTGCACTTTCTGTAATATCTCTACCATATTTTTCTAGTACATTTTCTTCGTTCTCATTCATTTGCGGATAACCATAATTCATATATAATCTCTCCTTTACGCAAAACATTATACACCAATAATTAGCACTCGTCAACATAAAGTGCTAATTATTATATAAAAAAATATAAAGATTATTCTTTATACTTCTCTTTAGCTTGTTTCTCTCTAACAGCTCTTAAATATTTATCTTGTTGTTCTTGAGCATTTTCTACTCCATCTACTAACACTTCATCTCTACGTGCTGCTATTCCTCTATATATTTTCTGACTAATCCATCCATAAATATAATCATATACTTTATATCTATTATCATCATGCATAATATCATGACGATTATCTTCCATAATCTTAACCATTACTTCATATATATTACATTTTTTAAATTTATCACATAATTTTCTAGCATCTTTACCATAATTAGTAGACACATCTTCTTT
>DEUO01000154.1:0-1148 GCA_002362595.1 Caryophanales bacterium UBA3260 | reverse complement strand
CCAGCCATAATTAATATGGGTTTATTAGTATCCATATTTTTTATTTTATCTATACATTGTATATTTCTTAATGCTAATATCATCTCTCTAAAATAACAATTAGTTACATCTACACCTCTTAATTGATCATTGATATATTTGTTAATCATTTCATTACTTTTATTCATCCAATCATATGAAGTATTATTATTCTTTATCTTTTTATTCCATCTATTAATTATCTTCTTATATTTTAAACTAGCAGATATATCTCCATATTTTTTTATTTCTTTTCTCACTTGTCTTTCTAATAAATTAAGTTTCATATTATTTACATCGCATTCTCCTATTAAAATAGAACCATCTATCTTTTTAGGATACTTTATTAAATAATTTCTAACTAATACTGAACCAAATGAAATTCCCATTAGCACATAAGGTACTCCTACATGTAATCCCTTTACATATTCTACACAAGTATCAATATCAGATACTAAATCTTCATAAGCACCTTCTCTATTTAATACCATTTTTCTTGTTTCGTTATTAGTTGAAAAACCATGCCCAATTAAATCTATTCCAACAACTAATATTCCACCACGAGTGTAATATTCCGCAAATTCTTCATACATACCCATATGTTCTAATTCTCCATGTACTACTTGTACAATTGCATTAATAGTTCCATCAGGTTCCCATATAACCATATGTATATTAGTTTCATTATCTTTAGATTTAAAAAAGAATTCATTTTTCTTCACAAGTATCACCTATTATTAAATATATCACAAAACAATAAGATATTATACTACCTTAAAGAAATAATTACTTATCTCATTGTCATTAATATTTAATAAAGTCATTATTCTATATATTTCGTCATTCTGAAAATAAGCTTTAGCTTCTAGTATTTTTTTAAATCTATAAGTCTTTATTTTTATCTCCTGACAAAATTTATTTATTTTATATTCTATCTTTTCTCCTTTATATTTTTTATCAATATCATCAAGCAATAATTTATAATCGAAGCTCACATTTTTCATAAACATCAACTCCCACTATAATTATAATAAGAAATAAAAATATTAACAAATTTTGCTATTAGTTTTATGACTTTTATTCTAAAATATACTTTAAATTATAATTATAAAAAAGATAATGTAACAAAA
>DEUO01000047.1 GCA_002362595.1 Caryophanales bacterium UBA3260 | reverse complement strand
TTATTTCTTTTATAAAGTTAGATGCTATATTAAATTCTATGAATATATATTTAAAAGATATATCATAGTAAATGTTGATTATTATGTCTAGAAAAAAGACTATTCTTATTATATAATATTTATATAGTATATAATAAAGAGGTGTCTAGTATGAACAACAAGCTTATAAACTTAAATGATTGTACTCTAATTGAAAAGAATGCTAACGTAATAGATATCTATTTCTATCCAGCTCATTCCATAACTAAAACAAAAGTTACAAAGTTAGAAAAAGAAATATGCATTAGATTTTTTATTGAAAGAAGACCAGATGACTTATGTGATATGCATTGCTCTTTAATAACAGATTATGACAAAGAAATATATAATTCTTATAACATGTTATCTAAAGAAATAGATAATAATAAATTTGCATTTGTAAGAGAAGTAGATAGTTCTGAAAATGCTGAAGTCTTGCCCAAAGGTGTTATCGATTTTAATATTTTAGATTATGATTATTTCATTTCAGTATTAAAAGAAAATAAAGATTTAAAAAAATTAGTACCATATTTAGCAGAGCATTTACGAAAAAATATTGCAACACTTCAAAGTGTTCAAGAAACAATTGAACATTTAAATATTATGGGACCATCTAGTTTTTATCAAAACACTATAGCTTACTTTGTTGATCGTATCGAAGAATTAAGTAGTACTGAAGATAAAGATTTAAAAACTAGGATTCTAGAAAATATAAAGAAGAACTTTGATTTAGTATTTATAAAAGATCAATTACAAATCGATTTAACTTACATAAATCTCTTAGCAATTATTATTAATAAAATCAAAAGTGATTTCATAAAACCTATATCATATTTAGAAAAAAAAGAACTTCAATGTGATTTATTAAAAGAATCTATGTCTATAGAAGAACTAAATGATGTCTTAGAAAACATTGAACAAGATTATGCTGAAGATAGTCATAAAGAGATTTCTTCCGTTAATGAAAGAGTTAAATTTTTCTTAAAGACTAAACCATATATCAAAGAATTTAAAAGCTTTATTCGTATTATAATAGCTAGTAGTTCATATCTTAGTGATGAGAAAGTAGACGGCTTAGTAGATGAAGAAAAACTAAAAGAAGCTATTGTTAATAGCTTAGTTAACTTTAATTATCGTTCATTAGAAAGAAATCTAGTTCTATTATATAACAAAGAAGAAAATAAATGTGACTTCCTATGTATAGCTAGTATTGATTGTATATTTAGTTTATTACAGACATATCGTCTAAATAGTCAAATAGAAAATCAAGTATATGTTAAAGATTACAAGATACTATTAAATTTGTATCGTAATAACAATCAAACAACACCCGAAGAAAAAATGCGTATATATATAATTATTATTTTAATGCTAAATGTCTATTATTATAAAAATCTAGGTAGCTTAACTTTATTTAATAAAGGAGAATTCATCCTTAAATTAGAATTTAAAAAAGGTGAATATGATATACAAGCAATTAATCGTAATACTGAAGAAGTAATTGGACGATTACTAAAAATATCAGATCCTATTAAGGATAAAATAAAAGCAGCTTTAGATAAAAACGAAAAAACTTTTAATGAACTTATTAATTCTATATTCTTAGAGAATATTGCAGAAAATATATCTCTTGGTACAATAAAGACTGATATAAATAGTCTATCTCATAAAGATATTGTCATATATCTTACAAAGAATCGTAAAAAAGATATATTTGATTTAACAGTAACTCTAGACGAATTACTATTATTACTTACAGAGTTCAAACCAGCAAGTGATAATAAAAAAGTAGTTAAAAAAGCTAAAAAGAAAGATAAAGATGATGTAGTAATAATAGAAAATGATCGTGATAAAGATAAAGCTTTCGTTCTTCGAAAAGCAGATACCATTTACAATATAATGGAAATAAATGAAATAGATAGTGATGAATATAAAAAGATAGCATCTTTATATAAATCTTATCTTAAAGAAGATGATACCAATAAAAAAACATCTATCTATAAAGAACTAGCTAAAATAATATTAAGATAACTACGCATAGAAAGGATGACTAATCATCCTTTTTTATTTGACAAAATATTACCTCAGTGATACTATACAACTATATAAAAGGAAGAGGATTATATGGAAAAATTTAATAATCAATCAATAAAAACAGGAGCTAAGAAAGTTATCGTAACAACCTCATTAGTAGCAGCTTTAATTGCTGGCTTACCAACAGTTGCATACGCTGATGTTGCTCCAGCTAATATAATAGGAGATTTAGAAACTACAGAAGACAGAACAGATATTAAAGCTAATGACTGCATAAATCTAAATAATAGATTTGCAACAGGTTGCGTTACATTAAACGAAGTAGAACAAGCTATTACCATTTCAAATGCCTTAAATAATTACTATTTTGATGTTCTAAACTATACAAATACAAATGTTAATGAACTAACAGGCTTAAATATTAATACCATATATGGCGATTATACCTATCATTTAAATAATGGTACACTAAGCTTTTTCTGCCAAAATAATTTACAAAATAAACCAGCTTGCGACGGCTTTATTACCTTATCAAGTAAAACAGTAGCTAACGAAATAAGAGCTTCTCTAGCTAATAGAGTAAGAGATGAATATACAAGACGTGGTAAAACAGTAACAGGAACCCCACAAATACTAATAAATGGTTCTGAAATATCATGCTTAATAAAAGTTAATGGCGTATTAAGAAAAGTTATAATAACTGGTGATAATATTGATAATATAATTGCTACTATAAATAACTTAGACTATATTTACGGAACAGCTATTAGTAACTTAAATGGAACATCTATGGCTAATGATGGCTCATTTATGTATAATGGAATAGATAGATATACAGGAGAATCAGTATACTTATCATTACCAGATGATGATAAAAAAGCTACAATAACAAGTGGTATAAACAATGCAAGAGCAATTACTCTATATGATACGTATACACTAAGCTTAAACGGATATACAGAATCATTATCTAAAGATGAACAAAAAGCTCTAAGAGATATGGGTTATTCATCACAAACAGCTAAAAAAGCTCGTAAAGATTTTATAAGCATAACAATAGATTATTCTAAAACTTTAACTAAATAGTTTGTAATTTTTATAAATATATAGTATTATTTAACAAAGGAGGAGATAGTATGATAAGAAATTATTATATAAAACTATCTCCCTTTTATATGTAAAACTTATTATCTTTGGGTAATAAGTTTTTTGGAGGAAATATGGAATATAAAAGAATATTATTAAAATTAAGCGGTGAATCATTAGCAGGAAATAAAGGAACAGGAATAGATTTTGAACGTGCTTTAGAATTTGCATCTGAAATAAAAGAAGTTGCAGATTTAGGAGTTGAAGTAGGAATCGTCGTTGGAGGAGGCAACTTCTGGCGTGGTCGTAGTAATAAACAAATGGATCGTTGTACTTCTGATTACATTGGTATGTTAGGTACTACTATGAATGCCTTAGCATTAGGAGATGCTTTCAAGCAAAAAAAACAAGATGTTCGAGTTCAAACTGGTGTTGAAATGCGTCAAATAGCTGAATTTTATATTAAAGATCGTGCTGTTAAGCACTTAGAAAAAGGTCGTGTTGTAATATTTGGTTGTGGAACAGGTTCTCCTTTCTTCTCAACAGATACTGCCGCAGCCCTAAGAGCTAACGAAATAGGAGCAGATGCACTATTAAAAGCAACAAACGTTGATGGAATATATGATAAAGACCCTAACAAATATGATGATGCTACTAAGATAACAGAAATAACTTATTTAGACGTTTTAAATAAAAAACTAAATGTAATGGATACAACAGCAACATCTCTATGTATGGATAATGATATCCCTATAATAGTATTTGATATAAATACTCCTGGAAATCTAAAAAAAGTAATTCTAGGTGAAAAAATAGGAACAACAGTAAAAAACAAATAAGAGTGATATAAATATATATCGCTTTTTAATTACAATAATGTTAAAATTAAAATTGTTGGTGGTTATATGATAAGAATAGATAACATAAAAATATTTGAAGACTTAACTCTAGATGAATTAACAAATAAAATACTTAAAAAAAATAAAATATCTCCAAGTGACTTCATCTCTCTATCTATAGTAAAAAAATCTATTGATGCAAGGGATAAAAGAAATGTTCATTATAACTATTCAGTTAATATTAATTTGAAAAATGAATCTAAGTATAATTTTAAGCGTGCTGAAGAATCTCCTGAGTATCAAATTAAATGTAATAGAAAAAGTAATTTCCAACCTATAATTATCGGATCTGGTCCAGCAGGTCTTTTCTGTGCCTTAACATTTATTGATAACGGATATAAACCAATAATTATTGAGCAAGGTTCAAGTGTTGAAGATAGAATAAAATATGTAGAAGAATATAAAACAACAGGTCATATAAATGAATTATGCAACGTTCAATTCGGTGAAGGTGGAGCAGGAACATTCAGTGATGGAAAACTTACTACTGGTATTAATTCTCCATATATAACAAAAGTATTAGAAACATTCAATAAATTTGGTGCCCCAGAAGAAATCCTTTATTTAAATAAACCTCATATTGGTACTGACAATTTAATTAATATTCTAAAAAATATAAGAAAATATATTGAATCAAAAGGTGAAAATTATTACTTTAACACTAAATTACTAGATATAAAATCAAAGATAGATTCGGTAAAAGCAATAACTAGTAATGGAGAATTTGAAACAGATGCCTTAATACTTGCTATTGGTCATAGTGCCCGTGATACCTTTAAGATGTTAAAAGATAAAAATATGAATATGCAGCGCAAAAATTTCTCAGTTGGAGTTCGCATTGAACACAAACAATCTATGATAAATGAATCTCAATATGGTACATTTACTAAACTTCATTTACCACCAGCTGAATATAAATTAGTTTATCACGGAGAAGATAATCGTAGTTGTTATTCATTCTGCATGTGCCCTGGTGGTGAAGTAATCGCCTCATCTAGTGAAAGAGAATCTATTGTTACAAATGGTATGTCAGTGTTTAAAAGAGATAAAGAAAATGCTAATGCTGCTTTATTAGTAAATGTCTTAACTACTGATTTCGAAGGAAATGAACCTCTTGCAGGAATGTATTTTCAAGAAGAATTAGAAAAAAAAGCATTTATTTTAGGTGGAAGTAACTATAACGCCCCAGTTCAAAGAGTAGAAGACTTTATAAACAATATCCCATCAACTCATATTGGAAGTATCATCCCATCATATAAACCAGGATATACTTTATGTAATTTAAATGATATATTACCTTCATTTATATCTAAAACACTACGTGATGGAATAATATCGTTTAATCATAGAATAAAAGGATTTGCCAATCCTGATGCCATTTTAACGGGTGTAGAGACACGTTCTTCATCTCCAATAACAATTCCTCGAAACGAAAAATTAATGTCTAATATAGCTTATATATACCCTTGTGGTGAAGGAGCAGGATATGCAGGAGGTATAACATCAGCAGCAGTAGATGGTATTAAAGTAGCAATTAGTATTATAGAGCAATAATAAACATAATTAATAAATATGTATAGATATCTAAAAATAGATATCTTTTTAATATTTATAAACCATCATTTAATAAGTGTTAATATAGTTAATATATTTAACATTATTAGTTTTAAATGATAAAATAACTTTATTTAATAAAAAACATTTGCTAAATACATATAAATGTTGTAAACTAAAATTAGTTGACAGGAGGATAGGTATGATAAAAACAATTGATTTTCAAGTTGTAGCTAACGAACTTGAAAGAATTCCAAAAAGGGAATGTGATGAACCATATGATACATCCGATTATAAGGATTTAGAGGCTGTTGAAATATTAAAAGAAATTGACAAAAACAGAAATCATCCTTGGATTAAAGAAGTATGGAATAGAAATAAAAAAAATTTAGATGCTATTGCTATTTTATATAGAGGGGAAAAAACAACTTATAAAGAATTCTTTTTAAAATCATATATATTTGCAAAAGCTTTAAAAGCTAACGGCTTAAAAAAAGGAGATGAATTTATTTGTTGCATTGAAAATACGCCTGAATTTCCATTTATAATGGGTGCAGCAAGTATGATAGGAGCAAAAGTAAATTTGCTTGCAGCTGATATGGATAAGGATTATTTAGTTGAAATCATAAATAATGCAAATTCTCCCTTTATTTTTGTCACTGATAAAAACTTTGTTGAATTTGCTCCAGTTTTAGAAACTGTTAAAAACAAAAAAAGAGCAATAGTTATTCCTTTAGACTATTCATTAAAAAGAGAAAATATGTATAACTCAATAATAGAACAACATTATAGATTAGATACTAAGGCTTACGATGAAGCAATAAAAAGAATTGGTAATATTGAATCAATAGAAGATTTTTTGAGCCAAGCTAATGAATATACAGATTCAGTTTGTGAATTTAGTGGCCTAAATGATGATTTTACAATTACTTATACAAGTGGATCAACTCTTTCAAATCGCCCCAAAGGATTAGTTCATAAAAATAGAAGTTATATAACAATGGGACGTTGCCATGATAAAGAAATATCTCACGTTCCAACTATGAAAGGAAGAACTATGCTTGCCCTTGTACGAACAATGTCTGATACAGATTTTATGTCTTCAATCTCTGATATGTTCATTCAAGGTGGCACAGTTGCGCTAGAACCAATTAATGATAAAGATTTTATAATAGAAAGCATGCTTATAAATAAACCAACTTGCGTTTTAACATCGAGGTCTGTTTGGTTGTATACTATGAAAAAACAACAAAAAGATCCTAAATATAAAAATGTTAAATTTCCATTTTTATTAGTACCAATGTGTATAGGCGAAGGATTAGATGCTAACGAAGAAAAAGTGCTAAATAAATGGCTGAAAAAAATGAAATCAGGAATAGATATTACTAAATTTCCAATTTCAGTTGTAAAAATGAGTATTGCAGGAGGAGATTCAGAGCATGGTGGAATTTTTATGACTATTTTTAGATCTCTTCAGTCGAAAAAGCCAAGTCATAAAGGTATAGATGAACCAATAGGAATGAGCACATATAAAATTGTTAATATAAAATGCTTAAGAAAAGATGGAACATATTGTAAACCAATGGAACCAGGAATTTTAGTCGCCAACTCACCATGCACAATGCATGGATATCGTAATAATCCAAAAGCAGATGAAGAATTTTGGATAACAGACGCGTATGGAATTAAATGGGCAAGTTTAAATGTTTTTGGATACTTGGATGAACAAAATAATGCATATGTAAAAGGTAGAAGCAATTTGTTTAATAGTGAAATACCTAGTTATGTTATTGCAGAGGCAATATTAAAAGATACAAAAAAAATATTATCATGTGAAGTTGTTGCAGTGGAAACAGAAGATGGAGTAAAATATGTTGCACATATTGAACCACAGATTGGAGTATCTTTTAATAAGGAAGAGCTAATAAAAAGTGCACTTTTAAGATGTATAAATAAATTTGGCGAAAGTATAATTCAAAAATTATATTTTAGAATAAGATCAAACGAGGAGTCCTTTGAAATGACAGCAACATTGAAAAGAAGCTTTAAATCTTTGATTGACGAAGGAACTACATACGCAATCCCAGCAGATTCTATATCATTAAATTATAAAACTGGAAAAATTAAAAAGTTAATTCATAAAAAAAGATGAATTAACTTTTTTTAAAAAGTATGATATTATTAATAATAGAGAGAAGATGAGAATATGAATGATAGTTCACACTTTTTAATATTAAGTCTTTTATATATGTTTTTTCTTTTAATTATTTTTCTAAATAAAAAACATATTAATAATATCATAC
>DEUO01000145.1:420-3635 GCA_002362595.1 Caryophanales bacterium UBA3260 | reverse complement strand
AGAAGATTGATTATATTCTCCTAGTTGTATTTCCATTCCATCACCAGCTACATTATAATTTTATCATATATTTTTTATAATCAAAATGATAATTACGTCCTACATCTAAAAATACTTGCCATATATATTTCATCATTTCTAAATTACTACTATCTCCATTTATATTTCTTTCCTGTCTATAATCAATCTTCTCACATTTTATTATCTTACCAAATTCTAATAATTGTTTTAAAGTAACATAATAAATATATTTAAACGTGCTACTATCCATATCCAGCATTTTTTCTAAATTTGCACACCTATTATAAAATATCAATAATTTATACTTTATTTCATCATCAGAAAACATTTTTTCTTCTTGATAAGTATCAGTAAGACTATCTAAATCAATATTAAGTAAACTAATTAATTCTCTTAATATTCCTTTTCTTTCCGCAATATCAAAAGTCTTAATTCCTCTTAAAAATAGTTCTCGAAAACTATTCTTTGGTAATCTCAAACTATAATTTTCTTCATATCTATCACTTTCTTCATATATCCTTACTACTTTATTTAAACTCAAAAATGAATAAAAACCTTTATAATGATAAATGCCTCTTATTATTTCTAATAAATTATAATAACTATAATCATCTTGATATTCTAAATAAACTTCTATAGCTGCTTTTAAAGACATAGCCATTCGATTACTTATTTTTCTTTTACTAGTTCTAATATCATCTAATTCTTCTAAATAAGCTTTCATTATAGGAATAACATCTTCTAAATCTTGATAAACATATCCATAATCTAATATCGAACCAAAAAATGTATTTCCTTGTCTCTTCTTTTCTTCCATTACATCATATATATTATTTATTCCATATAATATACAATCTATCTTTATACCATCTATAACATCACCTAAACGATAATTCCTATTACCTTCAGCAATTACCATTATATCTAAATCACTATCTTGCCTCGCCGTATTTAAAACCCTGCTACCATAAACTAATATAGTTATAATTCTTCTTTTAACTTTACCTTCAACATTTGATATAAACTTTTCTACAACACTATCTATTTTTTCCATTTGTCAAATATAAACTATATGAATCTTCATATTCATTTTCTACTACTTTTATTTCTTTATCTTTTAATTTATCATATCTTAAAGGCTCTGCTATTACATTTATATCTTGAAGTTCATAACCTTCTGGAACACTATAAGTAACTCCATCATCAGTCGGAATAATTATCGGTTGATATCCTTCATAAACAACTTCACCACTATCAGTAGTTCCAATTACATGATCATAATTAAATGCACATTTTTCTTCAAATGTTTCAACATGTGCTCCATCATAAATATAAGTATCAGCAATTCTAACAAATCTTATATCACTTATCCTTAAGGCTTCATATAAGTATTCCCCTTTAAAATCACTTATATCATACATTGAAGTTATCTTACTTAAATCAACATAATTATCTTCATTCAAAAAATCTTCTAAATATCCCTTAACTCTATTGATTTGACTAACTTTATATAATTTCATTGCTCCAAGTCCACTACCAACAATTGATAAAGCAATTAAACCTGCTGCAAAACGACGACCAAATTTAAACTTTCTTGCCATAGAGATTCCTCTTTTCATTGGTCTTTATTATACATAATTCTTAATTTTTAATCAAATAAATCACTTAAAAAACCACATAAACAATCATCTATGTAGTTTTAACATACCTTTTATCTTTCTTAACAATTCATATAAACCATTAAAAGGACTGATTGGTAGAATAAAAGACCCTAAAAGTTCTTCTACATATCCTCCAAAACCTTTTTTAAATTCATAAACTCCACGATCTTTACCTTGAGGATTAAAAACATCTTCTATTCCATAAAAGTTATATCTACGATACTTATTATCTGCTGCATACTTTATCATTTCCCATTGCAAACGATATTGACCACAATAATTCATTAAATTAGAATATGAACCACTAAACAAGTATACAACTTCATCTCCATACAACATAAACATAGCTCCAGCAAGTGGAATAATATTACCCATTTTTTCTTTAAGTTCTTTTGCTTCTTCTATTTTCTTATTATTGTTATTAATATCTAATTCAATATTTTCTTTCTTTTTACGATTAGCTAAAGCATCAGACAATTTATCTAGTTTTTCTTTAAGAATTTTATTTTCTTCTTCTAAAGAATCTATATAAACATCACAATTAAGTTCACATATTTTAAAAGTTACTTCATCTTTAAAACAATCATACATCTTTTCATAATAACTTAATGGTTTATCATCAAATTCTCTTCTTTCACTAGCTTCACTAGTAATTTTCTTAAATTCAGACAATTCATTACGCTTTAAAGTTCTTATATTTAATTTAAACTTAGAAATAGTTTTATTAATAATATTTCTTTTACTACTCTTCATCTCATTAAATATTTCTTCTGCTGTCTTACCCTTTATATCTAAGCAATAAGTCCATTTAACTTGTTCACCATTTTCATTATATACATAACCTAATCTCTTTAAATATTCTCTAACAGGACGATTATCTATACCATCTACTATATTAGCATCAGCATCTCTAGGAAGATTCTGAATATAAGGATCAATTATTAATCTTAAAGCCTTCTTCTTTTGCAAAAATTTCTTAACTTCATTAGTCATAAATCTTAGCAAATCATTATTACGATAATCTAGTACATATCCTTTATAAGCTTCATATGTTTTTTTACCAAGAAACTTGTGACCAGTCTCAGCAATTAAACTAGCTCCAATAATCTTACCTTCTTCTTTAACTCCAACAAGATAAACTTCCTTACCATCTTTTTTTATCTTATTCATCATCGATACAGTTTGAAAAAAGTTTTTTTCTGGACGTTTATTAACAAAATTCATAAATTCTTGTTCTGACAACTCCATAAATTGCACTATATCACCTTCTATTCTGTAGTTTTATTTTCTTCATTATTCTCATTGTTCTCATTATTTTCTACAGGGGGAACATTTTCATTACTTACTTCATTATTACTATTATTTGTAGTTTCTTCTTTTTTTTGTACTTCTTCTTTCTTAGAAAGCTCATCTATCATATTAGAATAATAATTCATTAATTCCTTATAATCATTATTATCTTCTAAATTAATACTATGATATATCTTTTTATATTCTAATATTATCTCTTGTATTTGAATATATCTATTTAGT
>DEUO01000145.1:0-155 GCA_002362595.1 Caryophanales bacterium UBA3260 | reverse complement strand
TGTATTTGAATATATCTATTTAGTTTAGACTTATCACTTAAAGTATCAATATTACTACTCATTTTATCAATATCTTTTTTTAATAAATCAATAACAGAAGTTTCTATTTTTTCTTTCATTCCATTAACTCTACTAAATAGATATATTCAAATACA
>DEUO01000053.1:544-10169 GCA_002362595.1 Caryophanales bacterium UBA3260 | reverse complement strand
TTATTACCTAAATATTTATTTTGATATTTTATGATATTGTTATATGATGTTTTATTTCTATTAAATGGAACAACTGGAATAGTATCTTCATTATATTCATTTTTTACATCGACAATATAATATTCATTTTTAGTATTATAGTTTATACGATATACATTATAAAATGGTGCTTTATAAATTATCATATCATCTCCTGTTTCTTTAAGATAAGAATATCTAGGTGCTGTATCATTTAGAATTACATTCATAAAATCTAGTACAAGTAAGATGATAAGAGCTATTATAAAATAACTAATGTTTGTTATGATTCTAATAGTTTTGTTATTTATTTTATTTAGTTTTATAAAACCAATAAAAGATATTATTAAACCTATTATAGAAAAGATTGATCCCCAACTACTCTCACTTGGAAAAAGTGTAAAAGCTAAGAAGATTAGTGCGAGGCCACAACCAAATAAAATATCAGAGATTAGCTTATCTTTATCTAAAACTTTTTTTGTTGTGTAATTTATTGTATCGATAATATTTTCTTCTAGTTTTTCTTGATAATTATCGATGCTTACTTTTTCACCACTCATAAGTTCATTAATTGAAATATCTAAAGCTTCACAAATAGGTTTATATAGTGATAAATCGGGCATGCATCTAGCGTTCTCCCAATTACTTATTGTTTTATCAGAGACACCAAGTTTTTCAGCAAGCTCTGTTTGCGTCATTTTTTTCTTTTTACGGCACTCCGAAATGAAATGTCCAATACGCTCTTGATTCATTTTTAATTCCCTCTTTCTTGATATCATCTTATACTTTTTGAGAAAATTTTGACAGGAAACATTTTGAGAGTTTTATATTTATAGTATTTTTTTATATAATTTTATTATACAACAAAAGAAAAAACTCCTTAGAGTTTTATAATATAGCTTTAGAAAATATAGTGACAATAATGTTCCATGTTTTGGGGAATTCTTGTAAGATTGCATTTTTTATTTCTGATGATGTTGATAATGTAATATTAGATGTTAGAAACTCTATAGTTCCATCTGCGTAATCTCCTATGACAATATGAGCATTTGCATAACCGCCAGCCGCAATTTTTGAAGCAATAGCACAACCACCAATTGAATAGATTCCTAAAGCAAATCCACCGATAGCAAATACTCCTAAAGCGATTCCACCAAGTGCTATAGTACCAATTGAGATACCTCCAACAGAAAGTAATAAAGCAATAGCTAAGGCTCCAAGAGAAATTAATCCTAGAGCTAATCCACCAAACGCAAATAAGCCAATAGCTATTCCACCGAAAGAAAATACACCTTTAGAAATATTTCCTATAGCAAGTACACCTTTAGCTACTCTGATATTTCTTAAACCATATCCTATATTAATATGTACTAGAGGGAGATTACCTATTTTTGTTTTACTTATAAATTCATAATAATTTTTTTTATAATTTTCATATTTAGGTCTTATATCATTACCAATAAGTTCATCAACACTGATTTGAAATATTTTTGACAATTCTAACAATTTATCTAGTTCTGGTGTTGTTTCACTATTCTCCCATTTACTTATAGTTTGTCTGGCAACATTTAATTTTTCTCCTAATTCTTCTTGTGATAGTCCTTCTTGTTTTCTTAATTTTATTAAATTTTCACTAAATTTCATTTTATAATTTTTCCTTTCTTTCTGATATTCTGAGCTCTTTTCATATCAAAAATATTATATCTTTTAAACGTTAAAATTTTCTACCATTTTGTAATGTCAATTTGTCCCGTAAAGATAACATTTATATTAATTACCAATATTATACTACAAAAAAAGCAAACTATTTTTAGTTTGCTTTAAGTATATTACTTTCAAATATTCCTTCACTAGTTAATTCATATACTTCATTTGCAACTTCAGATATATATTTACGATCATGAGAAATACTTATTATTGTACCTTGGAAATCTTTTAGTACTTTTCTAATTACAGGGTTAGATAATGGACTGACATTACGTGTTGGTTCATCTAATATTAGGACATTGCAATTATCTAATACTAATTTTACTAAAATCAATTTAGCTTTTGTGCCATTACTTAAATCTTTTATTTTACCAGTTGTTTCTTCATGGGTAAATTTCATATTACCTAAATATGTTCTTGATATTGTTATATCTTCTTTACTCTTACTATGTGAGATAAAATCTAGAACATATTCATAATCAGCTAAAATATCTTCATAATTTTGGGGCATATAACCTACTTTTATATCAGTTCTATCTTTTAATTTTGAATATATCAATTTGATTAAAGTTGATTTACCTACTCCATTATACCCTATTATGCATAGATGGGTGTTACCTATTATATCTAATTTAATGTTTTTAGATAATATTTTATCTTTTATTTTTAACTCTGGTATGTCTAAATTTAAAATTATTTTATTTTTAGGAATATAAACATCATTAAAGAAGAAGTTTATTCCCTCTTCAACATCTACTGTTTCTGTTAGTTCACGCGATTCTAGTTTTTTCTCTTGAGACTTTATTGAATGCATTTTTTTCTTAAGTAATCTTGCTCCATGAGGATCACTACGAGAGATAGTATTTTGCTGATGTTCTACTTTATTCATGATTTTATTTAATTTAGCTTGTTGTTTGTTATATTCACGTTTTTCATTTTTAGATACTTGATTTTGATGTTCAATACTTCTTAATCTTGTTTCAATGTATGTATCATAATCTGTTTTAATAAAAGTATGACGACAATCTTGTTTCTTCTTTATTTGTTCTAAATGTAAGATACAATTAGCTGTATTTGATAATAAAGTTTCATCATGAGATACATAAATTATTGGCTTTTCACAATTATTAATAAATTTTTCTAACCATTCAAGTGTTTCGATATCTAAATCATTTGTTGGTTCATCTAGAAAATATATGTCATATTCTTCTAATAGTAATTTTAAAATATTTATTTTTACTTTTTCGCCACCAGATAAAGTATTAATATATTGCTCTAAGATAGAATCATCTAAATTTATTATTTCTAAATATTTGTATAAATTATTAATTTTATTATAATAGTCTTCATCACTTGTAAATAAATAATCATATACTTTTTTAGATAATGAATCTTTACTAATTGATTGTTCTAAATAGCCTATTCTATTTCCTTTTTTATTTATTATTCCATTTATACTAGCATAGGTACATATTCCTAGAATACTTTTTAAGAGGGTTGATTTTCCATTACCTTCTTCACCTATAATAGCAAGTTTATCTTTTTTATTTAATGTAAATGATAAGTTCTTTACTAAATATCTATCATTTACTTTTATTGTTAATTCTTTTACATCTAACATATATTATGCCTCCTTTATTGGCATAATTAAAGTTTATGCCATACTTATTTACTTGATATTTTCCTCTTCTCACCCCTAAACACTAAAAAACACTTTCTAAAATTATGTATTAGAAAGTGTTTAAATATTAAAAAAGGCATAGTAAAATAATCAATCTAAAACATAATTTTTATGTAAATTTTATTTTGATTATATTGAAACATTTAATTCACCTATTCTTTCCTTCATGTAGACATTATATCATAGACGTTTTATTGCGACAACTTTTGGCTTTTACATAAATATATTATCTATTAATGAAGGTAGTTCTTTTATTGAAGCAATAGAATATTTTGTCTTTAAATTTTCACCAAAACCGTATGTGGCTTGGATAAAAGGTATATTAGTTTTTTCTGATGCTTCTTGATCTTTTATTGTATCTCCTACATAAACTGATTTACTTAAGTTATATTCTTCAATAATTTTTTGAATTGCTTCAGATTTAGCGATATTTAATTCACTAGCTGCTAAGTAATCAGTAAAATATTTTGTTAATTTCGAGGTAGTTAAGAATGACTCAATATATTCTTTATTATCTGTATTACTAACAATAAATAAATCATAGCTATCTATTAACTTCTGTAATGTTTCTTCTAAGTTCTCATAAACATTTCCACCATACTGTTTTAAATTACAAATATTTATAGCTGATATTTCATCATTTAATTTTAATGCTTCTTTTATATTAAGATAAGGAAAATATTTTTGAGCTGATTCAACTTTATTACAACCAAATACACTTTTAATAGTTTCGATACTTACTTCTTTTAAGTTATACTTTTTAGTTATTTCATTAACACTTTTATAAGTAGTATTTGTTACTTCCCATAATGTTCCATCTAAGTCAAAGATAATACCTTTTTTGTTCATTTACTTAACACCTCTTTAAATATTTATTTATGATATGATTTACAATTAACAACATTAAATTATTTTGAAGATAGAGTTATTACAACTAGTTCTGGGCGATTATTTATTCTAAATGGTATTATACTATTTCCTATACCTCTACTTACTATCATTGTTGTTTTACTACTTTCAAACATTCCACTTGTATATTTTGGTAAAATTCCTTGATTTGGAGCTACTAATCCACCTATAAATGGAATTCTTATCTGACCACCATGAGCATGGCCTGTCAAAACTAAATTTAAGTTTTCTGCAACATAAGTATCAAATAGTTCAGGACGATGTGATAAAAGAATTGTATAATTATTTTTATTATATTCTATGTTATTTAATTCACTTTTTATTATCTCATTATCGGTAATAAAGCTATCACGAATTATACTTGGATCACTTACACCTATTAAATTTATTTCTGAGTCATTTATTTTTAGAACTTCTATATCATTATCAAGAATTATTATTTTATTCTCTTCTAGTTGTTCTCTAAGAAGTGAATAATCATTCGTACTATTTTCGTGATTGCCTGTAATGAAATATATCGGTGCTATCTCATTAATTTCTTTTATAAAATTTATTGCGACGTCGATGTCTGTTTTCTTGGCATCGATTAAATCACCAGTTATAACAATAATATTTGGTTTTTGACTTTTTATTTCTTTAATTAAATCGTTATTTAACTTCTTTGATTTTGTATTATGAAAATCAGATATTTGAATTATTTTATAGTTATTAAAATATTTTGGTATGTTTTTATTAACTATTTGGTAATTACTTACTTGTAATTTAGTATTTTCATAATATAAATATATGCCGCATAAAATCAATATAATTGTTACTATTGAAATTACAATTATTGGTTTCTTTTTCATAGTTTTATTCTTTTATAAAATATTTTTTTCTAAATCTGTATAATAAATAATTTCTTTATTTAGAGATTTAGCATATTCTATTTCTTCTTTTGTACTTGTTCCGATATAATTATCAACATTAACAACTAATATAGCATCAGAAATTTTTATTTTTTCTTTATGCATTTGTTCTATAATTAAACCTTCTTCTTTAGTATAAGATTCTTTATTTGGTCTAGTTAACTTTATTGGAGTCAACATACAATTACCTGCTAATTCCATTTTTTCTGTTATTTCATTCATTATATCTGAATATTTAAAACTTCCACATACAGTTATTATTTTCATATACTACTTCCTTTAATTAATATAATTTTGCACCAGCAGGGATATCATCATCTACTAGTAATAAATGAAGTTTTTCTTCACCATTTTCTGTATGAACAGCAGATATTAACATTCCGCAAGAATCTATTCCCATCATATTACGGGGTGGTAAATTTAAAATAGCTATGGCTGTTTTACCTATTAAGTCCTCTGGTTCATAATAGGCATGAATACCACTTAAAATAGTTCTATCATTTCCTGTTCCGTCGTCTAAAGTAAATTGTAATAATTTTTTACTTTTTGGTACAGCTATACAGTCTTTAATTTTAACTGCTCTAAAATCCGATTTACTAAATGTATCAAAATCAACGTATTCCTCAAATAAAGGTTCTGTTTCTATATTTAATTCATTATTTGTTTCTTGTTCTATTATTTTTTCTTCCATAATAATCCTCTTTTCTTTTGTATATACAGTAACATATTATTTTAATTTTTTGTCAATATATATTAATACTTTATGTTCTTTAAAATACTTTATTTGTATTTTTTCTATAAATTTATATCTATTATACTAAACATTTTTATATTAATGATGGTGATGATGATGTGCTTCATGATGTAATTCAATGTGGCATTCAGAATCTTGACATACTTCATCTTCTGTTTCTAATATGGCATGGCAAATATTATGTTCTTTTAATTCTTCTCTTATTTTTTCTTTAATATTTTTTATATCTTTAGATTTTGTTACTATATGCATTGTTGCATAATTGTTAAAACCATCAATACTCCATACATGAATATGATGAACATCATCAACACCTTTTATCTCTTTTAAATGTTCTTTTAATTCATCAATATTAATATCTTTGGGCGTTTTTTCTAAAAATAAATCTAATATACTTTTTAAATTATTTAATGAACTAATTAAGATAAAGATAGAAACGCCGATACTCATTATTGGGTCGATTATTTTTATATCAGTAAATTTCATAATTATTGCACCAATTAAAACAACTATCCATCCTAAAACATCTTCAAGCATATGGAGATTTACTGCTTTTTGATTTATTGAATCTCCTTCTCTAGTAACATATGCTGCTATAAAATTTAAAATCACTCCTACTATAGCAAATAGAATCATTCCATTATATTTAACTTCAACAGGATTAAAAATTCTTTTTGCAGCATTTAAAATAACTATAATTGATCCTACTAATAGAATTGTTGTAGTAATAACTCCACCTAATACTGAATATCTTACATAGCCATAAGTATATTCATTATCTGGTTTTTGTTTACTTTTTCTTTCTAAAAAATATGATATTCCAATTGATAAAGCATCTCCTAAGTCATGTACTGAATCAGATAGTATAGCTATGGAATTAGTAAATATTCCTCCCAAAAATTCAAAAATGGAAAATGAAATATTTAATATAAATGCAATTAGAATATTTTTTTCTGTTTTCATATATTCATTCCTTCTTTCAAACTACTTTTTCTCTTTAATTATAACACAAGAAAAGCAAATTATATCAATTTGCTTTAATACTAGGAATAATTTTTATTGTTTTAATTTTTTCCTTTTTATAATAAGAAGGATTATAAGGATAATTATGATAACTACGGAAATACAAATGCATATTATTAAAGGTTTATTATTCTTATTGTTTTTAGATTCTATATAATTATTATTTTCACTTTCTTTTATATCTTTTGGTTCTGTTATAACATAAGTACTAAAATGATTTGTTTTAAATATTAGATATCCGTCTTTATATTCAGAAGAAATCTTTTCTAATTCTTTATTATCATTGTAGTAATATATGGTATAATTAGATTCTTCTAATTTTACTTTTACTTCAACTTCATTATCTGGTTCTATTTCTTCATTATTATTTGATAATATTAAATCATAAATATATTTTGGTTGTTCTTTTCCACTTAATTTTTTAGTTATTTCTTCTTTTTTATCTGATATTAAGTCTTTAACAATTAATATAGTATTTGAAGGAACTTTAGAAGAGCTATTAATAATTATTCCATTTTCTTTATTTTCAAAATTTATTTCTTTTTTGTTTTCAATTTTATTCTCTTCTTCTTTTACTGGCGTTTGCTCTTTATTTGTATTTTCTTCTTTATTTTGATTTTTATTATCTTCTTTATTTATTGGTTTTTCTTCTTTTATAGGTTGTTCTTCTTTTTGGAAATTTAATTTAGCAATAATATATTGACCTTCAATACTTAAACTATAGTCACCCTTTAAGTAATTTTTTATTCTTTGTTCTAAATTAGCTGTTTTAGTATCTAACATGTCAGTCATAGATAAACCAATTGTTTTAAATTTTAATGAACCTGCTCCTGTTATGGTAATTATGCTATTATCTCCTTCTTCAATAGCATTTATTGTATTAATACCATTTAAATTCCATGTAGAAGCTGAAGTAACCATTACATCATAGGCGTTGAAATTGTTTAATTTAATATTGTTACCACCTAAAGATTCTATTGTTCCATTTTGATATTTTCCACTTTCTGTTGTTATCATTCCATCATAATTTGTTGTGTATGCATTATCCATACTATTATGCCAGAAAAAATATGTATTATCAGCTTTAACATTTGTTAAGCAGAAAAAATAAGCTATACATAAAATTACAAGATTAAATATTTTTTTCATTTTTTTCACTCTTTCTTTTTTTTATAATATAAGTAATTATAACTATAATAATGATTAATACTATAATAGTAATTACGATGATTGGCCAAATATCATTTTTTTTCTTAGATATTGTTTTTTCTATTATAGGTTCTTTTTTTAAAGTTATAGTATATGTTTTTGTTGTTTCATCCTCGGCGGTGACTATTATGTTTATAATTGTTTCTTCTTCTGATAACTCATAAATTCCCAATCCTTCTACTTTTGAAGTTTCAGTTTCTGGTGTTCCATCTATCGTAATAGTTTCGATGTCTCTTGCAATTTCTATTTCATATTTAAATGTATCTTTGGCAAATGCAAAATCTATATTACTTATTGTAAAGTTATTTAAATAGGCATTATTATCTTTTCTTTTAATTTTTATAATATATGTTTGTTTTGTACCATCTTCAGCGGTTACTACTAATTCTATTGTATTATCGCCAATAGCAAGGTTTTGTTCTCCACTACCTTCTACTTTAGCTTTATTATGTTCTGTTGTTGCATCTATATTTATTTTCTCTACATTATTTTTTACTTCTAGGTTATATTCTAAAATATCTTTTTTAAATTCAAATTCTATATTATCAATCTTAATGTTACTTAAATTTGCATTATTAGATTTTTTTACAGATGCAGGTGTTACTTTATTTTGGTTTGAAGTTCCGCTTGATACTGGTTTTTTAGGTGCATTATCTAAATATATGTAACCAATTAAATCACCAGGATTATGCCAATATGTAGCATGACTATAACAGCCATGAGGTGCAGTTGAAACTCCATCGCATGCACCATTGTCTACTTCTTCTAAAGTATGCTTATCCCAACAATTATATAAATCTGGCATTTCTGCTGGACAGCCATCTGGATGTACACTATCCCAAACATAAATACTATCTCCATATACTCGTTCAACATATCCAACATGACCAAAACTACTCCACTTCCAGACTACTATAGAGTTTACTTTAGGAGTCATACCTGTTTCATAGCCAGCCTTTTTAGCAGATTCAAACCAAGTATTCGCATTTCCCCAACCTGGCAGAGCAACTCCAGCTTTATCATAAGCTTGCTGCCAAGCGAACCAAGTACAGTTTATTTGTCCATTAAAATTTTTATTATATGGATTTGAAACAGCATTTACTTCTAAAATTCCTAAAAAGAATAATACAAGAAGCAAAAAAAACTTTCTATATTTTAAATACTTTTTAAAATGAATAAATAATAACATTATTATAACTCCTTTTATTTAGATTTATTACCATATATTTTACCTTTTGAATCTAATTGTATTTCGTGTCTGTATTGAAAAATATATATGACAATAAATAAAAATAATATTTCTATTTTTAGCGTTGCATTAAATAATAAACCAATTATACCCGATAATATTTTAATTGCAATCATTAAATAAGCTGCTGTCTTTATATATCTTATGTTTTCAATAGTAAATGGTAT
>DEUO01000053.1:0-281 GCA_002362595.1 Caryophanales bacterium UBA3260 | reverse complement strand
AATGGTATATCCACTCTATTTATATTGTAGAATAATTTTTCTAATGATGCAAACTTTATCATATATTTGTTCTTTTTATAGTATTTGTTCTGAATTAGTTATAAAATACTCTAATAATTGAAATTCCTTACAAACAAGTTCTATCGTTTCGTTAGTATTTTTACATGTTACTTTTGAATTAGTTATATTTAATTCTAAATCTCCATATTCTATAAAATCTTTTTTTCTTAATCTTTTATATTTAGTATTATGAAAATCAGATATTTGGATTATTAGAGTAT
>DEUO01000124.1:447-3771 GCA_002362595.1 Caryophanales bacterium UBA3260 | reverse complement strand
TACGCGACTAATATCGTGTTTTACGCGACTTATTTTTAGATGAATAAATCTGTTTCTGTTATTCCTACATCACTACTTATTGTAGTATATTTTACTTGTATTTTTACTTTAGATTTTTTGTTAAAGTTACCTTCTGTTTCAACTGTGAAACCTTAATTATCAATTGCATCATCTAAAGGTTTGCTAACTTGGCAATAAACCTTGATTTAAATTTTAAAATTATTTTACGATTTGAACTAAAAAAGTTGAGTAATCTCAACTTTAGTAACATATAAATAAAACTTAAGAAGAATAACTATTAAGAACAAGGGCAGCACATATCAATACATGATTCTCCTGGTTGTAAATCTGGACAACAGGTACAGCAGTCACCTTCACTATCTTTAATATAACTACTTAATACTTTTTTTACTTCTTCATCTAATTCTATAAATTCACTTGCATAATAAGGATTATTATAAGAAACATAACTATTTAGAGATTCTATTCCTATTATGTCACCATCAATATAAAGAGCATATTTAGCTAGTATAATTAAATTCATGTTTTGCGGTTCTTTATTTTGTTTTTCCCATAATTTTCTAAGTTCTTCTTGATCTTTTTTAGAGATATCTATTTTATTGTATGTTTGATCATTTTCATTAAGACTAAATAGAGATATGTTTTGAATTTTTGATATCTTATTTTCGAGGTATTCTTTTATTTCTTTACCACCAGACTTTACAGCATCTGTTTTATTTGTTTCTTTATGAAGGACCATACCGCATTCTTTATCTAAATATAATTCATACTCAGCATATTTAATATAGTATTCTGGAATAAAGATACAATCTGTTACATTTTCACTATATTCTAGTTTATTAACTAATTCAAATAATTCTTCTTTATCTTTATTTGTTAATGTTATATCAATTACTAAGTTTTGGTCATTGGTAGGTAGATATCCTAAAGATATATCTTTAACTTCAGTTTTTGGTTCTTTTTCGACGGCATTTTTGCTGTTATCTTTAAAATAACTGGCAGCGTATAATAAGCCGATACAAATAATAATAAAGATTAATAATGCTATTATTTCTGTCTTAAAATACAAGTGTTTTTTTATTTCTTTCATATATGACTCTCCTATTCAATATAATTATATCATAAAAATTAAAAATAGTTCTATCTATTAGAACTATTTGGATCATATTCGATATTTAAATGGTTATATGACTTTTCTGTTGCTACACGTCCACGTGGTGTACGTTTGACAAAACCTTCTTGTAATAAGTATGGTTCAACAACATCTTCGATTGTTGTTACTTCTTCACCTATTGATGTCGCTATTGTTTGTGCTCCAACTGGTCCACCATTAAATTTAGTTATTAAGGCATTTAAATATTGGATATCTATTTGATCTAAACCATCTTCATCTACTTTTAAACGTGATAAGGATGTTTTAGTAATATCTTCATCAATTATATCTTGGTCAAATACTAAGGCGAAATCACGAACTCTTTTAAATAATCTGTTAGCAATACGTGGTGTTTTACGACTTCTTCTAGATAGTTCAATAGCTGCTTTTTCTTCGATGGGCATATTTAGTACTTTACTTGTACGCATTATTATTTTATATAGTTCTTCATCAGTATAGTAATTTAGTTTAGCTGTTATGCCGAAACGATCACGTAATGGAGCAGATATATCTCCAGCACGAGTTGTTGCTCCTACTAAAGTAAATGGTGGTAAATCGATACGTAGATTTCTTGATGTACCATCTTGGTTAGATATAACAATATCTAGAACAAAGTCCTCCATTGCAGGATAAAGTATTTCTTCAATATATCTTGGAATACGATGAATTTCATCAATAAATAAGACATCTCCTGGCTCTAATTGCGATAAGATAGCTGCTAAATCACCACTTTTTTCTATTGATGGACCAGATGCTGTGCGTATATTAGTACCCATTTCATGAGCAATAATGTGAGCTAGTGTTGTCTTGCCTAGCCCTGGAGGGCCATATAATAGTACATGGTCTAGAACTTCATCACGCATTTTACATGCTTTTATAAATACTCGTAGATTTTCTTTTATATCAGTTTGACCTACATATTCTTCAAGTGATGCAGGACGTATTGATTGATCAAAATTATCTATTTCATTACTTTTGTGACCATCAACCAGTCTTCCCATGGTTATCTCCCCTTGCTTATATATTTATATATTTCTTTCCAATCTTCTATACGATTGTATTTTGTTGTTTCATTAAATGGTGTTCCTTTTAAGATTCCTTTTACTTTATGATGCTCTGCTGATTCGATATTTTTTATATCATTATCAATTAATAAATCAATACCTAATTTTTCACATTCTTCACCTTTTTTGGCACATCCCATTATTAGTTTATCGTATGTAAAGCCACAATTCTTTAACCATTTTTTTGTACGACTTTTAGTTTTAAAATTATTTTCTCGTCTTGTTATTAGGTAAGTTTTATGACCATCTTTACGAAGTTGGTTTACGTAATCAACAGCATCTTCTACAGGGTCTAGTTCACTAAAGAAGCTTCCTTTTCTAACAATATTAAAAAAACCATCTAATTCTAAAACGTTCCAAAAGAACATATCCATAAAAGAATATGCATCTTTATCTTTAAAGCCTTTTCCTTTACAACATTCACGATCGTATTTAACTGCTTCAACAATTAAACGATCATTAGTTTTTGCTATTGTATCATCTATATCTATTCCTATTTTCATAATTACCTCATTAATAGTTTTAATGCATCTTTAATTTGTTGCTCAATAGCTAACGATGCATCTATTTGGGGAAGAATCTTTTTAATATCTCCCTTTTTATATCCTAAACTTTCTAATACATTCATTAATTCATCTAATCCATCATTAGTAAATAAATCATCGTTTCTAACTAATTTACCTTTTAAATCAAGGATTATTTGACGTGCTACTTTATCCCCTATTTTAGGAAATTTAGTTAAATATAAAATATTTTCTCTTTCTATGGCATCATAAACGGCATCAACAGGACTAGCCATTATTGGTAAGGCTAATTTAGGTCCTACACCTTTGACATTTATTAAACGAAGAAACATATTTCTTTCTTCTTCATTGCGAAAACCATATAGAGTATATTCTTCTTCTCTTATATAATTGTATATATAGACTTTATATTCTTTTTCTTCTTGATATACATAAGGATTAGGAACATAAATCATATATCCGATGTTATTATTTTCTAAAGAAATATAGTTTGGTCCATATTCAGTAACTACTCCTTTTATATAATTATACATGTATTCACATCCTTACTTATATAAGTATT
>DEUO01000124.1:0-147 GCA_002362595.1 Caryophanales bacterium UBA3260 | reverse complement strand
TACTCGTGTAAGATATTTATGAAATCTTTATTAGATTATTGATTAAGCTTATTTCAATATTATCATTATCTTTAGTAATATTTAATAAACCAAAGTATGTATTATTGTTACTAGTATATATTATTTCATGAATATCTTACACGAGTA
>DEUO01000164.1:1424-9460 GCA_002362595.1 Caryophanales bacterium UBA3260 | reverse complement strand
GAAGTTCTTTATTCTCTTCTGTTAAGACATGATAATTAGAATAGAAGTTATTATATAAATTAGTTATTTTGTATAGATATTCTGTTATGTCGTTTAATGATTTTGTATTTATTGATTTTAATAGAACGCTTCTTAAGTTTAAGATACCAATTATTATACTTCTATCTATTTCACTATTTATTTTACTATATTTTGTATAAGAGATGTTTTGTTCTTTAGCTTTAGTTAGTAAAGATTTCATTCTTATAACAGAATATAGTAAGTATGGTCCAGTTTTTCCTTGTAAGTCACTAAATTTTACTGGGTCGAAGTTGTAGTCAGTAAGTCTGAAAGGTATTAAATCGGCATATTTTACAGCAGCGATTGCTACTTGTTCGGCAATAGTATCTCTTTCTTCTCCAACTATGTTAGGTAATATTTTCTTTTCACATTCTATTTTAACTGAATCTAGAAGGTATTCTAATGTCATAACACTACCATCTCTTGTTTTATATGGCTTTCCATCTTTACCATTCATTGTTCCAAAAGGAATAAATTCTAGTTTAGTATCATCATTAATCATTTTAGTTTTTTTAGCTGCTCTAAATACTTGTTCAAAATGAAGAGCTTGTCTTGCATCTGTTAAGTACCAAATTTCATCTGGTTTCCATATTTTCATTCTTTCCCATATACATGCTAAGTCAGTTGTTTCATATGATGCTGAGCCATTAGATTTTACTAGTAAAACAGGAGGTACTTCATGGTCATCATCTGCTTCAGCAACATGAATTATTTTAGCTCCTTGGCTATCTTCTACAAGATTTGTTTTATTAAGATATTCCATCATTTCAGGAATATATTTGTTACCATCTGATTCGCCTTCCCATACTTCAAATGTTGTATGTAAACGATCATATATTCTTTTAATATCAGTTTTTGAAACATTCATTATATGATGCCATAAAGCAGTTAGTCCTTTGTTTCCATCTTGGAATTTAGCAGTCATAATTCTTGCTTCTTCCATATATTCTTCGCTTTCTTTAGCTTTATTTGAAGCATATGGGTATATTTCCATTAAATCATCATTTGTTACTGGTGATTCTTCAGGATAAGTTCCATTAAATTTTTCATCAAAGTATGGTAGACTAGGGTTTCTTTTTTTTATTTCTAGCATTACTAAACCGATAGGACGTCCCCAATCTCCTAAATGAGCATCGGCATATGTTTTGTTACCTAATGATGCTGCTAGTCTTTTTAGAGATTCTCCAATATTAGCACTTCTTAAATGACCAACATGAAGAGCTTTAGCTACGTTTGCTCCTCCGTAATCAAGATATATTGTTTTTGGATTCTCATTATGATAATTCATATTAATATCTTTATTTAATTCGTTGATATGATTAATTAATTCTTCGTCACTAAAAGTAATATTTATAAATCCTGGACCAGCAATATTTATATCTTTATATTTATTATCTTTTTTTATTAATTCAACTATTTTAGTAGCTATTTCACGAGGATTTTCTTTATATTCTTTTGCTAAAGACATAACACCATTATATTGATAATCGCCAAATTCTGGACGAGATGAAACATTTAAAGTTACTTCTTTAACATCATAACCACTTTCTATAATTTTTCTTTTTATATATTCTTCTTGTTTTTCAATAAAACTACACATTTTTCTCTTCCTTTTCTATTATTTCTATTATTGTTTTTTCTTCATCAGACTCTAGCTTATACTCTAATATTATATTAGATTTTTCTTTTTTTATATTTATTTTTTCTATTTTAATGTCAAATGATACATTTTTTTCTTTTAATAAATATATTGCAGTTTTATTTTTTATGTCTAAATTAAATCTAAATTCATTATTTTCTCTTATAAGTAGGTCTTCATTAATACTTGTTTTTATATCATCTAAAATCATTGTATATGTATTATTAGTATATATACAAGGAATATTACTATATTCTATTTTTCGCCGATTTTTAGCTTGTTCTTTATATAAATTTAAAGTAATAAATTTCTTCATATATAGACCTCCTTATGCGTGTGATTATAACATATTATTTTATTCTTTGCACTTATAATTTTATTTGTTTATTACATAATAATTAATGGGTGTTAAAATGAAAAGATTGAAAAGAGTTATTAAGTTATTAATTATTTGTTTTATTTTAGGTATTTTAAGTATTATAGGATTATATACTTATGCTTATTTTAGTCCTAAATTAGATATTAAAAATGCTAACCAAATTTATATTTATGATGATAGTAATAATATTATATATCAAGGATCTGGGAATAATAATTGGGTATCTTTAGATGAAATATCTCCTTATTTAAAAGATGCTGTTATAAGTACTGAAGATAAGAATTTTTATAAACATAAAGGGTTTGATATTTTAAGAATTATAAAAGCTTTATATACTAATATTACGACAAGAAGTTTATCTCAAGGAGCTTCAACAATAAGTCAACAATATATTAAAAATATGTATTTAGATTTTGATAAGACATGGAAAAGAAAATTAGAAGAAGCTCTTTTAACTATAAGATTAGAAGTTCAATATAGTAAAGATGAAATACTTGAAGGATATTTAAATACAATTAATTTTGGACAAGGTAATTATGGAATAGAAAATGCTAGTCATTATTATTTTAATAAAGATGCGATGGATTTGACTTTAGAAGAAAGTGTAATTCTTGCAGGTATTCCTAAGGCTCCTAATAAATATAACCCTGTTACTGATTATGAAAAAGCTATAGATAGAGGTTATTTAATTGCTAATTTAATGTATAAGAATAATTATATTACTGATGGACAATATGATAAGTTGTTTGCTAATAAAGTTGATATATATGGCAAGAAAGATGATACTAATTTAATGATGTTAATGTATTATCAAGATGCTGTATATCAGGAATTGAAAAGTTTACAAGAAGTTCCTGAATCTTTAATAGAATCAGGAGGTATAAAGATATATACTTCATTAAATTTAGATATTCAAAAGATAATGGAAGATAATATACATAAATATATGAATAATAATAATGATATGCAAGTCGCTAGTATTATTATTAATCCTAATACTGGAGGTATAATGGCTTTATCTGGAGGACTTGATTATTCTAAGAGTCAATATAATAGAGCTATTAGTAGTAAAAGACAAGTTGGTAGTGCAATAAAACCCTTTTTGTACTATGCAGCTTTAGAAAATGGAATGGTATCTAGTTCTACATTCTTATCTGAACCAACTACTTTTATGTTTTCAACTAATAATAGTTATTCTCCTGCTAATTATAATAATAAATATGGTAATAAAAATATAACTATGTCTGCTGCTCTTGCTTATTCAGATAATATTTATGCAGTTAAGACTCATTTGTTTTTAGGAGAAGATACTCTTGTTAAGACAGCAAAAAGAATGGGGATAGAGACAGAATTACAAGCTAATCCTTCGTTAGCTTTAGGAACTTCAGAAATAAGTATGATAGATTTTGCTAGGGGTTATAATACTTTAGCTAGTGGAGGAATTAAAAGAGATATTACTTTTATTAATAAAGTAACAGATGTAAATGATAATGTATTATATGAAAAGAAGAATAATGATGAACTTGTTTTAAATGAATCATATACGTATATTTTAAATGAGATGATGACAAGTACTTATAATTCTAGTTTTATTGATTATAATACTCCTACGGTAATAAGTGCGGCTTCTAAGATAAGTAGTAAGTATGCTATTAAGACTGGTTCTTCTGGTAGTGATTGTTGGATGGTAGGATATGATGCTAATACTTTAATGTTGGTATGGAATGGGTATGATGATAATAAGGAGTTAAAGGTTAAAGATGGGGCTATTTCTAAGAGTATATGGGTTGATACTATAGAGAGTATTGATAGAGAGAAAAAGTGGTTTGAAATGCCTAAAAATGTGGTTGGGGTTCCTTTACATGCTATTACAGGGGAACCAACTGATGATTTAAAGCATACTTCAATATTTTATTATGTATATGGTAGTGAAAATAATAATAAGGATACAGAAGTTGTTTATAGAGAAATGAATGAAAGTTAGTTTTATATAATATAAAAACTAGTAGATTTTTTTCTACTAGTTTTAGTTTAATTATCTTTATGAATACGCATTGTTATTTGATAATTACTATCAAAATCTATTTCTTCAACATCTATATAGAATCCTTTTTCTCCTAGCGATTCAATATTTTTACGCATGAATGCTATGGCATCTTTAAGATCCATTTTACCCGTTGGAGTATCTTTTAATGAAGGATTTTCTAATTTTGCTACAGCATCCATTGGATCTATCTCTTTTTCTTCTGGTTCAGGAATTGTTACTTCATTGTTTATAGTTGGTGAAGTAAAGAATCTATTATTTGAATTTAAATCTAAATTATTAAAATTATTATTAAATGGTTCAGGTTTTATTGGACTTTCTACTTCTGGTTGTTGTATTGTTTCAGGTTGTGGAGTTAAAGTAGGATTATCAAATATTTCTAACTCATTATTATTTTTATTCATATTTAACGGATTTATACTGCTATTTTGATTAGTATCAAATATATTAAATCCGCTATTATTAAAGAATTTATTTTCTGTTGGTTCTGGTGAGGTTATTTCTGGATATAATGTACTAGCAGAATTTGGTGAAGTTATATTAAACTCAGGAACACTTGTGGCTGGAGTAAAATTATTATTCAATTGTTGTTGATTTACATCAAAAGTTGGAAACGGTGTTGCTGGCGGTGTTGATATATTATCATCAAGTGTTTCTAATGTTTCTAGTTGTTCTGATGCTTGTGCTGGTTGTGGTTTATTTGCCATACTAATATCTACTGCATTTGCTCTTATATCTTCTATGCTAGGCATATTTGATACTAAAGGAATTCCTTCTTCATCTTCACTATCATCATTGGTCTGATATTTTTTTAATTCCATATCTAATTGTCTTACTGTTAATCTTTCGTTTATTATACGATGAAGCCATTCTCTTTGAGCTGCTTTATCACTTAATGTTAATAATGTACGAGCATGTCTTTCTGATATTTTTTCTTCTAATAAAGCTTGTTGTACTTCTTCATCTAGATTTAATAATCTTAATTTATTAGCAATTGAAGGTTGAGATAATCCCATACGTTTAGCTAATTGTTCTTGGGTTAAATAACCTTTATCTAATAAACTCTTATATGAACGAGCTTCTTCAATTGCAGTTAAATCTCTTCTTTGAACGTTTTCTACTAATGCTACTTCGGCTGATTTATTATCATCGATATTAGAAATAACTGCTGGTACTGTTGAAAGTCCTGCCATTTGTGCTGCTTTGTATCTTCTTTCGCCAGCTATTATTTCGTACTTATCACCTAGTTTTCTTAATACTAAAGGTTGAATTATTCCGTGCTCTTTTATAGAATCTGATAATTCTTTTAAACCTTGTTCATCAAAATTTAAGCGTGGTTGAAATCTATTAGGTATTATATCTTCAACATGTACTTGAAGTACTCCTGATTCTAGATTCATGTAATCAGCCCCTTTATCTTTATAGTATATTCTATTATTAATAATACATTATTTTCTTTTCTTTTTCAATGGGTTCTTTACGATTTTTTCGTAGCGTCTTGGATACTCATTTGGTGTGTTTGATATCTTTTTTGTTTTTATAATATTTCTTTCACTTTCTTCGATTGGTAAAAGAAAATTGATGATATTTTCGATTTTTCCACCTAGTATTTGTATTGCATCTTTAGAATCTTCTATTTCTTCTTTATTTTGACCTTTCATTGCTATGAAATAACCAGTTAATTTAACAAATGGTAATGATATTTCTGATAGAATATTCATATTGCTTACTGCTCTACCAGTTACTATATCGAAATATTCTCTTTTTTGTTTACAATAATCTTCTGCTCGACCATTATATAAAGTAATACCAGTTATATTTAATTTAGTAATTAGTGATTCTAGAAATTTTATTTTTTTATTATTTGAATCAAGTAATGTAACTTCTAGATGTGGGTATAATATTTTTAATACTAGACCAGGGAAGCCGGCTCCTGTACCTATATCAAGAAGAGTTTTATATTCTTTTAAATCTAAAGCTTTGATAAATGTTATTGAATCATAAAAGTGTTTTAAATATACTCCTTCTTTATCTTTTATTGCTGTTAAATTAGTATGTTCATTATATTCTAAAAGATAGTTACAATATATTTCTAATTTTTTTAATTGATCTTCTGTTAATTCTATATTTAATTTTTTTAGTTCAATTATAAATTGTTCTTTATTCATCTTTTCCATATTCCTTTTTTAAATATACTGATATGATTGATATATCTGATGGATTTACTCCACTTATTCTTATTGCTTGAGCTATTGAAGTAGGTTTTACTTCTTTTAGCTTTTGTCTTGCTTCTGATGCAATATTTTTAATTTTATCGTAGTCAATATCTTCTGGAATTTGTTTTTTTTCTAATTTAAGCATTTTTTCTGATTCTTTATACGCTTTTGCAATATAACCTTCGTATTTTAGATTTATACTTACTTGTTCTTTTATTTCGTCTGAATAAGGTATTTCGATTAATTTATTAAGAAAGTCGATAGTTATTTCTGGTCTTTTTATTAATTGTTCTAAACTTAAAGACGAATTAGGTACTTGGTAGTTTTCTTTTTCAAATAGTTCTTTAATGTTAGATGTAATTTTTAATTTTGTTTCTTTCATAAAGTTTATAAGTGATTTAATATTTTGTTCTTTTTTTTCTAATCTATTTATTTGTTCTTCGTTTATTAAACCTACTTGATAACCATATCTTCTTAATCTTAAATCTGCGTTATCGCTTCTTAGTAGTAATCTAAATTCTGCTCGACTTGTGAGTAGACGATATGGATCTCTAATACCTTTTGTTATTAAATCATCAATTAAGACACCTATATATGCTTCGTTTCTTTTAAGGATTAATGGTTCTTTTCCTTCTAATTTTAATGATGCATTAATTCCTGCCATAAGTCCTTGACAGGCTGCTTCTTCGTAACCACTAGTACCATTTATTTGACCGGCAG
Source organism: Caryophanales bacterium UBA3260 (assembly GCA_002362595.1). The sequence goes on along the minus strand of DEUO01000164.1, from coordinate 2,402 downwards.
TATATAGGTTTTCTAATACTTTTGTTTCTAAGCTAGCATTTAATTGAGTTGGATAAATAGCATCATATTCAATAGCATAACCATATTTTAAGATTTTAGCGTTTTCTAGGCCTGGAAGGCTATGAACCATTTGTTCTTGTACTTCAGGAGGCATAGATGTAGAGAATCCTTGTAAATAGATATCATCATAATATCTACTTTCTGGTTCTAAGAATAGTTGATGTCTTTCTTTATCACTGAATCTTACTACTTTATCTTCAATTGAAGGACAATATCTTGGTCCTACTCCTGTAATATCATCTAATGCACCATACATACTTGATTTATTTAAATTGTCTTTTATTATTTGATGAGTTTTAGCTGTTGTATAGGTTAAATAACAAGGTTCTTGGTCTTCTATTTTGTAACATGGTTCTAAATCGAAACTGAATGTTAATAGTTTATCGTCTCCTGGCTCTAGTTTTGTTTTGGAAAAATCAATTGTTTGGCGATCTATTCTTTGAGGAGTACCTGTTTTTAATCTTTTTATTTGAAATCCATAAGCTTTTAAACGGTCGCTCAAATAGTTAGATGGTTTTTCTCCGTGTGGACCTTTTCTTGTACGTGTATTTCCCACAAGTATATCAGCTTTTAGGTATGTTCCTGTAGTTAGAATTACTATTTTTGATTCTATTTTGGTTCCATCTTCTAAGATAACACCTTTTACTTTATTATTTTCGACTATTAGGTCTTCAACCATTGCTTCTTTTATTTCAAGACTATTTAATGAATTTAGATGTTTTAACATTTCTTCTGGATATTTTATTTTATCACCCTGAGCTCTTAATGATTGAACTGCTGGACCTTTGGCGCTATTTAGCATTTTTATTTGAAGGTGGGTTTTATCTGCTATTTTACCCATTATTCCGCCTAAGGCATCTATTTCTCTTACTACTATACCTTTTGCACTTCCACCTATATGAGGATTACATGGCATAT
>DEUO01000164.1:928-1133 GCA_002362595.1 Caryophanales bacterium UBA3260 | reverse complement strand
CTATATGAGGATTACATGGCATATCTGCGATGTTTTTAATATTTCCCGTTATTAATAATGTTTTTTTACCTTTTGTGGCACATGCATTAGCTGCTTCGCATCCTGCGTGACCTCCACCTACTACAATTATATCTATCATAGTTATTAACACTTCCTTTTATTTCCCAAGACAAAATCTACTGAACATTTCATCTAGTAGTTCTTC
>DEUO01000164.1:430-638 GCA_002362595.1 Caryophanales bacterium UBA3260 | reverse complement strand
CATCTAGTAGTTCTTCTTCATATGTTGTTCCATTGATTGTACCTAATTTTTCCCAGATATTTTTAATATCTAATTCTATCATATCTATAGGTTGGTTATTTTTAACTCCGTTTTCTACTTCTTCTATATCTTGCAAGCAAGATTCTAATATACTTATACTTCTTGCATTACTTAGATATGTTGGATCAGAATTTTCTATTTGGGAAAT
>DEUO01000164.1:0-155 GCA_002362595.1 Caryophanales bacterium UBA3260 | reverse complement strand
ATCAGAATTTTCTATTTGGGAAATATTAAATATTTCTATTATTTTTTCTTTTAATTCTTCGATTCCTTGTTTATTTTTTATACTCATGTTGATTATTCTATTTTTATCAACAGATATTTTATCTAATTCTAATTTTGATGGTAAATCTTTTTTAT
>DEUO01000037.1 GCA_002362595.1 Caryophanales bacterium UBA3260 | reverse complement strand
TTTTTTTAATAATATTATTTTTTAAAACATTACATATTTTCTATTTTTACCTTTTCAAATTAAAACATTTATATTTTTGGTAATGATATAAAAAATTAATTCGCGACGGATAAACTTAAAAAACTAATTCGACATTTTGTAATATTTTTTTATTTCTTATCAAAGTATATTTCTGATGACGTATAATGTCTACCAACTTCCTGACCATTCTACACCTACTGTTGCAACATTGTATTTAGTTGTAGAATATATTAATCCATCAGTTGATATTGTAAAGCTTTTTGACTGATTATACGTTATTTCTTCTGTTGCCTCAGCATAACTTGCAACCGCTTCTTGACGAATAATTACAGATGATGGGTCTGTTTTTATTATAGTGGTCTCGAAAGTGTGTTTTAAAGTTGTAAGGTCACCAGATGGTAAATAAAATGTTGCTGCTGTTCCTGTTGAGGTTGTTGTTGTTCTCCACCCAGCCGTTTGAGAATAGCAACCACTACCACTTATACAATAATATTGTTCAAAATCAGGAACACTTAAAGGTTTTACAGATGGGTAGTATCCAAGTCCAATTGTTTCATAAGTACGAATTGATGGTATTTTACGCCATTCTGCAACTGCTTTATAATCATATTGAGAACTACTTCTTTTTGTTAAATAAACCGTAAGTTTTTTGGTACTTACAATAATATTGTCTGAAAGTTGTGGTTCATATACATTATCATTATAGAATTCATCGGCAGATATTTCTGTTGTAAATGTTTGTTTAGAATCTAGCGAATTTGATAATGTTTCATATTGATTTAATAATGTTACAGTCTTAAAATATTTTGTATTTTCATAAGAATCAGTATTCATTGTTGCAGAATTTTCTGTTTCTAATGCCTTCGCGGAATAAGGCATAAATATTCCTAAAAGGAACAATAGCAACACATATTTTTTTGCATTCAAAACTTCTTTTGCCTCCTTTCTACTTTCTAATGATAGCATAAGAAGATAAAAAATCGACTTGATTTTCGCTCTAATTAGTAGAGTTTAACTCTAATGCTTATTTTACTCTGAAAACTCAGCAAATTTCAAAGGTATAGTTATTGTATTTTTGTCATTACTATTTTCATTTTTATAGTTAATAATTAATTTTGAATCGCTATTTACATTAATTTTATTTATGGCATTGGTAATTTCCGTTTTATTCGTCTTAGAATTAAAATCTGTATTTTTTATTAATTCATTTAAAGTATTATTTTTATTATTCTTTTGTTGATGACCAATTGTATAAATTACATTATTATCAACTATTATTTTTAGTTCGAATGATATTACATTAATTTCCTCGCCAGTACCTCTTTTATTTTCGTGATATGTTAAATAATTTAAATTAGTAAATACATTTGAACCTCGGATTATTATGATTGCTTCTAAAGATAGGTTTTCATCTTCACTAACTATTTTATATGCTATTGTTTTATTATTTTCATATTCATTATTCTTAAGCTTTATATTCTTATTTTTGTTTGATAAATTGATAATAAAAATTAAATTTACTACTACAAGAAAGATAGTAATTATTATTAATATTTTTCGACATTTTAATTTTTTTCTTAACTTTATGATATATCTTTTATACTCTTCTTGTTCTTTAATGAGTTTTTCTTTAGCATCTTTTTCTTTCTGATAATCTTTTTCTCTTATTAATTGTTCTTTATCCAAATTAATCGAATCATCAATAAGAGATAAAACTGGCACATTAAGAATTTTACTTAGCGGTTTTAACATAGAAATATCTGGTAAATTACTACCACATTCCCATTTACTTACTGCAGTATTGCTAACACCTAACATGTCTGCAAATTCTTTTTGAGTTATTTTATTTTCACGTCGATATTTTGTAATTAAATTTCCTATTCTATTCATAAATACTCCTTAACTTGCCAATTGAAAAGTACTCTTTTAGAGTACTTTAAGTGATTAATAAATTCTTTTTACTTCTATTACGTTATCATTTGTTTCGTAATAACCAATCTTAATTGTATCTCCTACTTTTAAAAATGGTAAGTTATCACTTAGTTGTATTGATAACTTATAAAGATTATTTTTTTCTGTTTCAATATAGTAATATGTATTTCCGTCGATAATAGCAGTTTCAATATTTTTAACTATTACATTTTGAATTGTTAGCTCTTCATCGGAAATATCTTTTTTAATACTATTTAAATAATTGTCTTTAGCTGCTATTATTCCTTTGGAAGAATCTGTTACGACCACTTTCTGATAGTCTTTTACATCAACAAAACCGTACATTTTTACTAAGCCACTTGAGTCTTTTAAGCTTACTAAATAGGTTGCTTTGCCGTTTAGATTTATAAGTAGAGGGAAAGTTGATTTATATCCCATGTCTTGAACTTGACCTTCAGCGCTACTCATTGCACTAAATTCTTCTGCTCCTGGTACACTATAATATTTAGTTTTTCCTGTACGCATATTTGTTAGGATAAATCCCAAATTTGATTCATCACTTACTACACTAGTGATTCCTGTATATAGATAAACGTCATCGTTCATAGCTAAGTAATTATATCCGTTTGTTGTAACAACTGAATTTTTTTGACCGAAAATACTATTTAAGAAACCATTTTTGTAGATTCCCCAGTCATCTATTTGTTCAATTATTAGATTTGCAGAATAGGCTATATCTACCCATGTAGGAATGTCTTCGTTTTTATATTTTTTTGATTCACCTGTAATAGGATCAAAAATAATAACTCCTGTTACTTTAGCTTTTAATCCTACTGCAGTATATTTAATTGTTGGAATGATGTAATAAGGATTTCCTTCGTTGTCTATTTCGAAAGATATTTTACCAAAGTTTTCAGTTGGATAAGAGAATCTTAATTTACGTTCTAAGTTATCATTAAAGAAAGCACTTGATGAATATTTCATTCCTTTTTCTAATTTTATTAATTTTGCTTCACCATTAACACTGTTAACAGCTATATAACCGACGATACCATTTTTACGATTAGTTATCCATTTTATAAAATCAGCATAATCTAAAGGTGTTACACGAGCTATTTCGTCATTATAGTTTATTTGAGTGTATAGATTAGATACATTATACTGACTTACTAGTTCACTCATTTGACCCATAACTCTATCGCCAAGAACTTCTGATGAGTCGCGATCTATTAAAGGAAGTTGGTTAAAATTAACTTCTTCTATTTCTTCTGTAAAGTTGCCTGTTTCATCTACTTCTATTCTTTTTTGATAACTTGAAGCATTAAATACAGGAGAACATATAAAATTAACTAGGATAATAGCAATAATACATACTCCTATTCCAATCATAACATATGGAAATTTGCCATGAATATCAAGATTATAAGATTTATTTTTCTTTATAATTTGGACATCTTTAGAACTTATGGCATCGATGCATATATATACAATAATTACAAAGAAAACAAAGATGTAGAAACCAATGTTGTTTAGATTAATTGCTGGTAATGTTAGGTAATAAGCTGCAGCAGCAATTAGTAATGTTATTAAGATATTAATTATTTTTTTCATTCACCTATTCATATTTTATCATATTTTTTTATTTTATTGACATACATTTTTTACTTTTTCATAAATGTCAGAATTAAATTTATATAGCTTTTGAGTATCATTTAAATAAACAAGTTGGTCATCGTTAATATCAAAAGCAATCATTTTACCGTTATATTCTACTTTATATTCGCCTTTTATTTGCTTACCAACGATTAAACTATCTTCAGTAAGTTTTAAAGCTTTTGCAGTTTCACGATATATATCAATTGTAGTATCTGTATTATTTATGGTACATGGACGATATTGGTATTCTGTTTTTCCTTCATCGTTTGTATTTTCATATAATTTATATACTTTAACATCGATATTATTTACTTTGTTTTTTGATTTAACTGTAATAAACATTACTATACATATTGTAATCATTATTATTCCTATAATAATTGCTATTTTTACTTCTTTATTTTCTTCCATTATTATCACCTTTTTTATTTTATCATATTTTCTATTTACTTATTATATTTTTTATATAACTAGTTGGTTTTGCTATAAAAT
>DEUO01000134.1:3345-3966 GCA_002362595.1 Caryophanales bacterium UBA3260 | reverse complement strand
AGTTACTATATAGTTATTTATTATATTAGTATTTAGATAAAGAGCATAATCTGATGTTTTTTGTTCCCATATAGGATGATTTTCTAAATCTGTTAGTTTTAAAGTACCAGATAAGGCATAATAGATATCTTTATTTAATTCACTATTATGTTCTTTTATTACTAGAGAGTAAGCATCATTATTACTATTTGTTAATTTAGCATTAAATTCTAAGCCACTAGTTACTATATATTTATTATTTTTACTAACAGATATAGGTATATCTAAAGGAGTTTTATCAATAATATTATTAATAGTTTGTTCTTCACTATTGTTAAGAAGGAGATTAGTCATAGATTCTAGCATATCTATAATATGAGAAAATTCTATACCAAATATAGGGAAATACTTTGTAACATTAGGAATAGTTTGATCAAGGGTGTTGATATTTTCAAAGTTTTCATCAATTGTTTTAATATCATCAGAACCTAAAATAGCTATTTCTTTATTTTGAATACTAATTAAATCATAACCGATAAGTTCTATTATTATTTGTGTAGAAATATTATTATAGTCATAGTTACTTATAGTTATTTCTTTTTTTATTTCTAGTTTTTCGTTTAATTTTATTAATTTATAAAT
>DEUO01000134.1:0-3115 GCA_002362595.1 Caryophanales bacterium UBA3260 | reverse complement strand
TTTAATTTTATTAATTTATAAATACCACTTGCACATTCTTCATTAAATGTTTTTAAAGATAAATTAGCTATATTACATGTATCTGTTGGTTCATATACTAAGGCATATAAAGAATCTTTATTACTTTTTATGGTAATAAAAAGATAATTGTTATATGTTTCTTTCATTATTTTAGTACCAGTATTACTATAATAAGTAAGAGTTGATGTTATTGGGGAAGTACTTGTTTCATCGAGAGTTAAGCTACTTACGACATATCCATCTTGATAATTAATATTATTATCAAATAAAGTTATTTTATCTTCCATATCATTTATATCGGTAATAATGTTTTCTTTCTCAGTTTCAAAGTCTAAATTATAATAATTATTATTTGATAAAGCAGATATATTAGATATAAATGTTATAAATATAATAAAGATTAATGATATTTTTAGATACATTTTTTTCATAGCTTATGCTCCTATTCTCTTTTAATATTCTACAATATATAGTTAATAATTTCAAGATAGCTTATGATAAATGTTTAAAAGGAATTATTGAATAAGATACTCGACCTACGATATCTGTTTCTTTTACATCTTTTATAGCTATATTACGACTATCAATTGAATCACCACGATTATCACCTAAGACAAAGTAACAATCAGGGTGAACAATATGAGGGAAAGTTATTTCTGGGGCTCCTAAGGCTTTACTAGAAAGATATGGTTCATCAATAAGATTATTATTAACATAAACATTTCCATTTTCATCAATTGTTATCGTATCGCCTTCTTTAGCAATTACACGTTTTATCATAATTATATTGTTGTGGTAAAAAGCAATAATATCTCCATATTGATATTCTTTTTTAGTAGTAGATAAAACCCAGTTTTTTTCAGACATTGTTGGAGACATACTAGTACCATTAATATGTAAGAATTTTATATTAAAAACTAATGATAAAATCATAAATAAACTTATACTTAGAGCAACTACTACAATAGCAATTGTTTGAATTTTAGAAGTCTTTTTATTTTGTTTAGGAAAAATATTTTGGTTTAATATTTGTGTAGATAGATTGTTTTTTGGAAGTGTTTCTTGGAAAGTATTATTAGGATATATCTGATTATTATATGAAGTAAAAGGATTAAAGGTTGGAGCTTGTTCTTCTGGTTCTTTTGGTTGGACTGGAGTTATTTCATTTTGAGGGTTTTGAACATAATCATTATTTATATTAACTTCAACAAAAGGATTAGGATTAATTGGTGGTGGAGATGGAAAATTATTATAATTAGTTTTATTATTTATATTATTTTGTTCTTGATTATTGTTACTTTCAAACATATTAATACCTTCTTATTCTTTTATTATACAAAATTAATGCAAAAGAAAAAAGACTTAAGTCTTTTAATTTTTTAATTCTTCCATTTTTGTTTCTAATTCTGTTTTAGTAGATGATTTTTTTGTTTCTTCTGCTTCTTCTAATTTATACCATCCATAATTCCAGGCCATTTCATATGTATCTGCTTGTAACTCTTCTACAGTATTAAATATATCATATAATTCATCATGTAGAGTTGAATTACTAGCTTCAGTTAATGCTACACACATATTTTTAGTAATATCTTTCTCACTTGTAAGAATGTCAATTAAATAATCACGATCATTCATGTTTTTAGTTTTTTCAACTTCAGTTTCGTCACAACATACTTTATTTGCCATTATATCCTCCTTAATCTAATAGTTTTATTATTTTTTTACAGATTTTATCATGTTCTTTAGAAATAGTTTCTAGGTATTTAGATATTTCTTCATCTATAACCATTGTACTATATGTATATGCTTTTTTAGCGATAGTAAAATGCCAATTAAACATATCTTCAATGTATGATAAATCTTTTGTAGAAATCATATTTGGTACTTTTTTCATTTAATTCAATCCTTTCTACTTTTATTATGGACAATAAAAAATAGTTTTATACAAAAGAAAAGAAAAAAATAAAATTACTTTTTCCTTAGTTTTCATAACATATTATTGTTTTTCTATCTTTTAATTATATAAATATTAGTTAAAGTTAATGATAAAAAAAGAACCTTATTGGTTCTTACTTTCATATTCATTTAATGCTTTTTCAAGACCACGCCATGGAATAGTTGCACATCCGATTCTATTTTGTTGTTTATATATGTCTTCATAGCAATTAGCTTCTTCTAAAACAGAAGAATCATATTCTTTAGCTTCTATCATATTGTAATAGTTATGCATAATATTTTTAGCTTCTTCTATTGTTTTATTTAATAATAATTTAATCATTATAGATGTTGCAGAAGTGGAAATAGCACAAGCTTCGCCATTAAAATGTATATCTTTTATAACGTTGTTTTCTATTAAAAGATAGATATCTATGTTATCTATACAGGTTTCGCTATTAGAATTAACTTTAATATATCTTTTATCTTCTATAGTATCTTTATTAAGGGGATTTAGATAATGTTCCATAATTATTTCTTTACGTAAGTTTTCATCTAACATTTTATCACCTCTATAACATTTCATTTAATATTTTATTTTTATCTTCTAATAGACTAACTAGTTTATCTATTTCTTCTTTAGTATTATATAGATAGATACTGATTCTTACAGTATTTTTGACACCTATTTCATTTTTTAATATTTTAGCGCAATGGTTACCAGCACGAACACAAATATTATATTTATTTAAATATACTGCTACATCTTGAGCAAATATATCATCTACATTGAAAGATACTACTCCACTATCACTTTCTTCGTTATAAATAGTGATATGAGGTATTTCATTTAATTTATCTATTAGATATTTTCTTAAAGTTCTTTCATGTTCAGATATTTTATCAAAACCAATAGATGTTAAATACTCAGCGGCGGCTCCTAAACCGATAGCTCCTTCTATGTTAGGAGTTCCAGCTTCTAATCTAGTTGGTAATGGTTTTAAGAAAACATCATTTACAGTATCAAATGATTCGTTCATTCCACCGCCTAAGTTATGAGGTTCTATGGTATTTAGTAATTCATATTTACCATATAATACGCCAATACCTGTTGGGCCACACATTTTATGGCCTGAAAAAGCTAAAAAGTCACAATCTA
>DEUO01000057.1 GCA_002362595.1 Caryophanales bacterium UBA3260 | reverse complement strand
TGAAAATCCTTGTGTCGCTGGTTCAATTCCCGCTGGAGCCACCATGGTCCGTTAGTCTAGAGGCCTATGACGTCTGCCTGTCACGCAGAAGATCACGGGTTCGAATCCCGTACGGACCGCCATTTTGAATATTAAAGTCTTGAAAAAGACTTTTTTTTATTTGCCAAAATGTTCTAAATATGTATTGAATTATTTTAAATATTTACATATAATATATATGTTCTAGAACAAATAATAGGAAACTTATTATTAAATATCGAAAAAATAAAAAAAATAGTTGACAATTAAATACTTAGTTGGTATACTTTATCTTGTTCAGAGAAAAATTTCGGGCGATTAGCTCAGTTGGTTAGAGCACCTGCCTTACAAGCAGGGGGTCATAGGTTCGAGTCCTATATCGCCCACCATTTTTTTTGCCGACATAGCGTAACTGGCAGCGCAACTGACTTGTAATCAGTAGGTTGGGGGTTCGACTCCCTCTGTCGGCACCATTAATTGTGGGAGGATAGCGAAGTGGTCAAACGCGGCAGACTGTAAATCTGTTCCTTCGGGTTCCATGGTTCAAATCCATGTCCTCCCACCATTTCTGTATTGCCTTGTAGCCAAGTGGTAAGGCATCAGACTTTGACTCTGACATTCCGATGGTTCGAGTCCATCCAAGGCAGCCATTCTTGATCCGCTAGCTCAGTCGGTAGAGCATTTGACTTTTAATCAAAGGGTCATGAGTTCGAATCTCATGCGGGTCACCATTCTGATTATTGAAAAGTCCGATACTTTCGGGCTTTTTTCAATATTTTAAAATATTTTTATTTTTTTCAGACTATTGAAAAGTGCCTTAAAATTCGTTACAATTTGTCTCTACAACTAACAAACAACTAACACGATTTAAGATAGGCCGAATAGTCTATCTTATAATCGTCAATATAATTAATTTGGTTAATTGTTTCTACCAGTTGACTAATTAGTTTGTGAGTATAAACTCCTTTCGTTATATCATCTATTTTATGACCTAAAATTATTTTAACGCAAACTTCATTTGCATTTATGTTATCAAATTCAGTTGCTAATGTGTGTCTTCCATCATGAGGAAGATGATCCATTAGCAATTTTTTTAAAATTTCTTTGAATTTATCTAAGTAATATCTGTAATTGATTTTTTTACCATCTTTTTCAAATAAGTATTTTTTGTTCGTTTCTAATTTTTTTCTAATAATTGGTTCAATATCTTTGTGAATTGGAATAGGTCGATCAATTCCAGCTTTTGTTTTGATTCCTTCTATAAAGTATTTTTCATCTATATTAATTTTATCTAATTCTATTTTTAAAAGTTCACTTGGTCTTACACCTGTATAAATCGATACAATAATTGAATCTATATATTCTAACGTTAAATTTTGCCATAAGATTACTATTTCTTGATGAGAAAAAGGAATATGTATATTTGATTTCTCATAATTACCTAAAATTAGCCCCATAGCGAAGTCTCTTATATTGTTCATGTCTAATTGCACCTTACAATACTTATTAAGCTTAGAAGCGAGTAATTTGATGTATCTTTTACTGGCATATCCCAACTTGCATTCATCAATTGCTTCTTGAACATTAGAAGTTTTTAAATCGTTTATTCTTATTTTGTGCAATGATTGACAATTTTTAAATGCTGATTTATATGCTTTTTTGTTTGATTCACTCATTTGAATTTTTCCAGTTTCGATTTCGTGCATCCATTTTTCATATGCTAGTTCAAAGGTTAAGAGCAATAAATCTGCACTACTAAGTGGATTGTTATTATATGTTGTTAAAATTTGTAATGCGTCTTTTTTGTTTTCAGCATATCCAATTATTTTTTTTATTTGTCTGCCATTTCTATCCCAACCAAACGTCTTAGCAGCTACCCATGGTCTTCTTCTATTACCTGATAATTTATAAGTAGATCCAAAGCCATTTGGCAATCTATAACTTTTTCCCATAATTTTACCTCTTTCTTTAATTCTTTTATTTGTTTTTAAGTTTAAACTATGGTACAATTAAGCCATAGAAAAAACTCATTCAGTAGTGTGTTTGTGTATTTTCTATAAAGTTATGTTACAGCATAACTTAATCCTATTTGTTACAGCAGATAGGATTTTTTATTTACTTGTTAAAAGAATAATTAATCCAAAAATTAAAAATATAACTAATAAAAATATTGCTAGAATTTTTAAAGATTTTACTGATTCTGTTCTATGAATTTCTAATCTTTTTTTATATTCTTCTGAACTATAATAATCTCGATTTTTTTGCAACTCGTTTCCTAAAGATTTAATTATTTTTTCTGCATTTGTTTTTGTCTCATCTTCAACCAAAAATTGAGCTCCACAATAGTTACAATTTACTTTTTCTAAATCTTTATTGACATTTAGACTTGCTTTACAATTTGGACATTTAATTTCTACAATTTTCATAATTATACTTCCTTCATTTATATCACATTTTTTAGTGTTCTTTTCTATCCTAATAATTTTGTTTTTTCTTTTTCAAATTCTTCTTGAGTAATTATATTATCATCCAAAAGTTTTTTTAATTTTATTAGTTTATCATAATTATCACTTTGAATGATATTAACATTATTATTTGCTTGACTATCAGAATTATTATAGTTATTAATGTACTCAATAATTTCTGCCGCATTTTTATTTTGATTTTTATGTGCCCAAACAACTGTATTTTCGTCATGTTGTGCAGCTTTTAAACCACCTTTTATTTCGTGACTTCCCATAATTAGAAACTGTAAATAGCCGTTGTTTAATCCAGCTGGTTTATATTGAGTACCAGTTATCTGCTTAATACTTATTTTTTTCTCCCCAGAAAATCCTTTGTTTAAAAAAGATAAAACTCCTTTTCTTTTAATTGTTAAAGTTCCATTTTCAATGATTATAGTACTAGCTCCATACGTACTTCCAGTAAATTCATAACTTTTTGAAGTATTTTGGCTTTTACCACAATGAGTACAAAATTTAGAATCACCTTGTAATTCTTCTCCACAAAATTTACATTTCATATTTTTATATCCTTTTCTAATTTTATAGTTTCGTAAATCAAATTTAAGTACTTATCAGCTTCATCTTCGTATTCTTGAATATGAAAGGCAAATAAGTCTTCATCAGCTTGATTTAACTGATTCAATTCTATATGTGCTAATTCATGTAGAATTGTTTTTTTCTTTTTATAATAAGATAAATTTTTGTTAACTATTATAAAATTAACATTATCGTAATTAAATACATATCCATTTATCATTATAGGTAAATGTTCATATACGATAGATGCATTGCAATAATTTAATAATTCTTTTTGAGTAATAATACCCTTTAACATATTTAATATATTCAATTTTACTCTCCATTTTTATTCTTTTCATAATTTGCAATGGTCTTATTCATTATAAACTCAATAGTAGACCAGTCATCATCTGATAGAATATCTTTAGTTTTATTAAATAAAATTTCACGTTCGTTATTAATATTCTTTTCACGTCGTTCTATTAGATCAGATTTTTGAATATTAAAATAGTTTGCAATCATCTCAATTTTATCTATTCTTGGATATGCTGTACCATTAGTCCATTCCCGAACAGTAGTGTAATTAAAATCTAAATCTTTACATAGTTTAATTCTGTCAACATTGTTTATCTTCATATAATAATTTAAATTTTCAGCAAAAATTTCTTTGTTTCCCAAATCACTCAATAGTAATCGCTCCTTTCTAAATTAATTATATAATTAAAATGCAAAAAAAACAAGTTTTTCATTAAAAAGTTACAATTAAATTGCAAAAAAGTGTTGACATTGCAATCTAATTGCAATATACTTGTGATAGTTAGGAGGTGAAATAAATTGAGATTAACATTAAAAGCTTTAAGAATAAATCGTGGGCTAACACAGCAAGAGACTGCTAAAATTCTAGGAATTTCTGAAAGTACATTAAATAACTATGAAAATTACAAATCCTATCCAGACATTCCAATTGTTGAAAAAATATTAGATTTATTTAATGTATCATATAATGATGTTATTTTTTTACCACAAAATTGCAATTTAATTGCAAATAATAGTGAAGAATCGGAGGGATAGGATGAATTTATTAGAAATGTATAAACAACTAAGTGAAGAAGAAAAGCAAGTAGTTATAAAAAAAGACGATAATGGAAAACCAATTATCATCGTTGAATCTAAAAAAGAAACAGAGGGAAAAAATGCTAAATATAATTCAAAGTTTTTATGAAAAACATCCAATATTATTCGAATTGATTACAATACCCATAGAAATGTTAATTGGTATTCCCATCGGAATAGCAATTGCAAGATGGACTTTGGGTTGGTTCAGTTGAAAACCAATTATTAATATGAACTGTAATAAGGGCAGTAACTATGATTAAAAGTAAATCACGCAATAATTTAAAAATAGAAGAAAAATAATTTTTGAGAAAGTCATATCCTAAACAAGTAATAAAGACTTTGCTAGGGAAGTTAATTACATAAGTGCCTAATACATTTATATAATAGTCAACATTCTTTAAATATTGATATTCTACACATTCAATAATAGTAGAATTATAATCATCTTTTGAAATTTTATTAGATAACAATTTTTCTGTTTTTTTAAAGTCATGAGTTTTACTAAGAGATTTTAAAATCTTATACATATTATTTTTAGTTTTATTGCCAAAAAACATTAATAACACCTCGCTTTCAAATAAATATTATATCAAAGTGAGATGAAATAAAAAATCACAAACACACTACGAAGGGAGATTAATTATGCTAACAATTGAAGAAATCCAGAAAATGAATTGCGTATCGGTTAAAGATGCTGCTGAATTTATTGGAGCAACACCTAGTTTTATCAGGCAAGGATTAAAAGATAAAAGATTACCTTTTGGTACAGCAGTTCAACAGAGTCCAACTAAATGGACATTTAATATTAGTCCAGGTTTACTTATAGAATATAAAACTGGACGTATCGCTTTTAAGAATTATTTAGAAAAAAGTGGAGATATTTTTGGAATATTTTTAGACAACTTAAAAGATTTAAATAGAAAGGAATGTAGAAAATGAAGAAGAGATATAAATTAAAAAAATCAGCTAAAGACATTATTTTAAGTGTAGCGTTATTTTACGCACTAATAATCATTGGCGTAATAATGATTGACTTCAGATTGGGTCAAATAAATGATCAACAAAAAAGTGCTGATGTATCGGAAGTACAAACAGCACAGATTCACAGCGTTAATTAAAAAATTAACAATCTGATTATAACATAATTTATTAAATTTACAAAATTTAAATAGAATGGAGGTTAAAATGGCTTTAAAAGGACAACCTTATATTCCATTATACGTCCAAGACTTTATGACGGATGAAAAGCTGATAGAGTGTAGTGCTGCTGCAAATGGTGTTTATATAAGAGTAATGTGTATATTACACAAAAGTGATGAATACGGTTGTATTTTGCTTAAGCAAAAAGATAAGCAAACAGATAATGTAATAACTAATTTTGCACTTAAATTTTTAAAGCAAATGCCTTACGATTTGCAAACTATAGAAGATGCTTTAAAAGAATTAATTGAAGAAAAAGTCTTAATCATTGAAGATGATTTATTGTATCAAAAAAGAATGAGAAGAGACGGAATAATAAGCGAACAAAGGTCAAAATCAGGTAAAAAAGGAATAAAAACAAAATTAGAAAAGAATGATTTTGTTAACAATTTTGCTAAAGCAAAAACTACAGCAAACGTTAAGCAAAACACTGAAAATGAAATTGAAGTTGTAATTGAAAATGAAATTGATAATAAAGAAATAAATATATTAAGTATATATGAAAATAATATAGGAACTTTATCATCAATAATTACAGAAAAACTAATAAACCTTGAACAAGATTATGGAACATTTAAAGTAAAAAAAGCGATTGAAATCAGCGTCTTAAATGGCGTCAGAAAATTAAGCTACATAGAAGGTGTTTTAAAGTCCTGGGGAAGTAAGACGTGGGACGAAATTCTTGAAGATGAAAATAAATTCAAAAATAAACAGCATGAAAACAACGAAAGTTTTGAAGAAAGATTAAAAAAACAAAAAGAAATCGAAGAAGAGGAACAATATGCTAAGAAGTGAAGTAATGTCATTGATAGCCAAAATTAAAGTTCATAGAAAATTTTTTGGAATAATTGATGGCAAAGACAATACAAGAGCTATTGAAGATGAATGGTATCGAATTCTAAAGGATTATTCATACGATGATGTTGATAATAGTTTAGAAAAATGGCTTATGAATGAAAAAAATATTGGACAAGAGCCTAATGCGTATTACTTAACAAAATATCTTTTGACGATTGACGAAAAAGAAAATAGCAGAAATACAGTTATTTACTGTGATGTATGTATGAAGCCTTTAATCGTTTTTGTTAAAGACAGAACAATAGTTAACAGAATACAAGCTGATGAACATCTGCGTAGATGTCGTTCTGTTAGATATTTAAAACAAGTTTATTCAAAGTATATCGGCAGAGAAATAGATACTGAAACAGAAAATGAATTAAAAAATATGAGTGATAAGAAGTTCGATGAAACTTATTATTTAATCTTAAAAAAAGTTTATAACAAAATGCAAGATGAATCTGATAAAACTTTGCTGAAAAAGGTTCTAGATACAAGAGGAGTAACAATATGAAAATAATTAACGGCTATCGTGTCGAGAAAGATTCGACACTCAAAAAATGGATAGCTTTTGAAAAAGTAGGCTATAGTGCTTGGCGCGAAGTAAAAAGAGAAGATACTTTTAAAAAAATAAAAAAATGGTGCAATGAGCAACCAAAAATAGAAAAGAGGAAATAAAATGAAAGAATTTATTGAAAAAGATATAAAAGAGAATGGTATTGAAAATTTAAAAGAAGCATTAAAAGAAGGAATTAATCCCGATCAAATTAAATTAGCAGAAGAGAGATATAAAAATTATACAAAGGAATATCGAGATTTTAAAATAAAAATATCTCAAATACTAACAAAAATAAAACTAATGTCTATAGTACTTCAAACTGAAGCTATTTACGATAAAAAAGCAGATTTGATTGAACTAGGCACTTTGTTAATTAATGAAGGTAATAAAATAATCGAATTAGGAATGGGAGTGAATAAGTAATATGAAAAATTACACAGCTAACCAAATATCAGAAATGACGATAGATGAAATTAACACTATGCTAGAAGAATTTGAAGAAAGATTATGCGATAAAAATACTCAAATAGATCAATTAAAAGGTAGCATTAAATACAAAGATAATCTTATTGAGAAGAAAAATGCAAAGATAAGTATGTTACAAGCTATGATACAAGGTATCGTAGACAACGAATTTTAGAAGGAGGTAAAAAGATGGAAGTAGTAAGTCATGTTTGCGACATCTGTAAGCAAACAAAAACAAAAGATGAGATGATTCAAATGAGATTATCACAAAATAATGCGTATTCGTGCAAAAACAAAATAATAGAAAATGATTTAAGACTGGATATTTGCCCAGAATGTCTGAAAAAGAAAGGAATTGTTTTTGAAAAAACAGAAGAGCAAACACAAAAAGAAATTTATGAAAGAAACGAAAAAACATTCAAAGAGAAATTTGTAGAGCTATTGAATGATCTTGATGTTAGTTTTTATGAGTAGGAGGATATGGACATGGAAGAAGAAATAAAGATTCAAGAAGCAGAAGTGCTTGATGAGAAAGAAAATCCTGTTTTAGAAATAATTGAACCAGAAGCAAAAATTAAAACTGTTGGAGAAGTTACAACAAACATTGCTGAGGTTAAAAAGCAAGCACTAGCGATGAATGAATATTATAGTAAATTAATCGTCACAGATGACAATTTAAATGATGCTAAAGATGAAAAAGCAAACATTAATAAAGCAAAAGATAAAATAGCTGAATATCGTAAAAGTATAGTTTCTGAATTTAAAAAGCCAATAGATTTGTTTGAGAAGTTAGCTAAAGAAACTGAAGCAATATTAAAAGAAACGTACGATATGATTAATACTCAATGCAATGCGTATGACGAAAGGAAGAAAGATGAAGCTAAAGAAACTCTAAAAAGATATTTTGAAGAGTATAAGGCTACAAAGAACTTAGGATTCACACAATACGAAGAAATGAACCAAAGTGTAGGATTATCAGATATTTCTGATAAAGGATCTGTTGCTAAGAAAAAGTACAAAGAAATAGATGAATTTATAGATAACATCGTAAAAGATGTAGATACTATCGAAGCTATGGATAATGCCGAAGAAATTTTAGTAGAGTACATGAAAGATAGAAACTTAGCTAGAAGTATTAAAGAAGTTGCTGATAGACAAAAAATCATAAACAAAATTGTAGAAAATAAAGCGACAGTAGTTCAAGCAGTAGTAGAAGAACCTAAAGTGATATTGAGTGCTCCAGTTGCTCAAGCAGCTATCCAAGAAGAATCTGAAGAACTATGTGAAGCAGTGTTTAAAGTTAAAACAAGTTATGAGAATATAACAGAACTTGTTAAGTTTATGAAAACGAAGGGAATAGAGTATGAATCAATTGAATAATAAAAATGCTTTGATAAAAAAGACTGAAAATAAAGTTAATTCTATGTCTTTTGGACAATTCATGAATGAAAATGTTGTAAAAAATAAAATTAATCAAATAGTTGGAGGAGAAAGAGGACAAAGATTTGTTACTGCTATAGTTTCTGCGGTTACAAATAATCCAAAATTACAAGAATGTGATAATAATTCTATTTTTACAGCTGCGTTGTTAGGAGAATCTCTTGATTTACCCCCAAGTCCTCAATTAGGCTATTATCATATCGTACCATTTAATGATAAAAACTCAGAATATAAAAAAGCTCAATTTCAATTAGGCTATAAAGGCTATATTCAATTAGCTATTCGCTCTGGTCAATATAAGAGAATCAATGTTTTAGCGTTAAAATCAGGAGAATTAGTAAAATGTGATGATTTTAACGAAATATACGAAGTTGAAATAATCCAAGATTACAACAAAAGAAAAAATGCCTCAACAATTGGATACATAGCAATGTTTGAATTAATTAACGGGTTTAGAAAATGTATTTACTGGAATAAAGAAAAAATGCTAATACATGCAGATACTTACAGCTCTGCATTTAGTGCAGATTCATATTTTAAGTTACTGAATGGAAAAATACCTGAAAAAGACATGTGGAAATATAGTAGCTTCTGGTATAAAGATTTCGATGGTATGGCTATGAAGACTATGATAAGACAATTAATTTCAAAATGGGGAATTATGAGTGTTGAAATGCAAACAGCTTTTGAAGCTGATATGAGTGTTCAAAATGAATACGGGAAGTATGAATATGTTGATAATCCTAATGGAATTCAAGAAGCTGAAATAAACGAAATTGTTTCAACACCTGCAGAAAAAGTAGAAGAGCCTGTAACTGAAGAAGTACCAGTAGAAACTCAAAAAGTCAGGAAAGTGAATATAAATGAAATATAACATTGTCAATTCTGGAAGTGATGGTAACGCAGTAATTGTTAATGATGTGATTCTAGTAGACTGTGGAGTTCCATTTAAGAAACTTCAACAATACTGGATGAATATAGAGTTAGTTCTATTAACTCATTTTCATTCAGACCACTTTAATCCAGCAACTATAAAAAAATTATCTGAATTAAGACCAGGATTGAGGTTTGGGTGCTGTGAATGGTTATTAAATGATTTACTAGCTTTAGGAATACCCGAAAATAGAATAGATGTATATATTCTAAATGTTGAGTACAATTATAAAAAATTTAAAATAAACGCATTTGAATTATTCCATGATGTACCACAATGTGGCTATAGAATATTTGTGAATGACAAAAGTTTAATCTATGCTACAGATACAAAATCGCTAAATCATATTGAAGCTAAGAATTATGACGTTTATTTAATAGAAGCTAATTACGAAAGTGACGAAATGTTACATAGTTATGCTATATCTTCGGAATACGAAAATAGAGTAAGGAATACTCACATGTCTAAAGAAGATACTATCAAATGGCTTCTAGATAATATGAATGAAACGTCTGTCTATGAGTTTATGCATCGTCATAAAGAAAAACCATTAGCTAGAAGATTTGAAATCTTAAGACCACTTTTAGAAAAGGCTAGTGATATTACACTAACGTCATTTAAACTTGACGATGATGGAATATATGCTTGTATTGAAGAATTAATAGATGCTTATTACCAGAAAATAGAAGAATTAAAAGACTTCAAACAAAACGTTAATGATAATTACAAGCAAATAAGTGAGTATGAAGAGTATGAGTAATATAAATTCAGATAAAGCTTTAAATATCTTGTATAAAGACGATTTAGAGCTTTATCAAACAATTTTAGATAATTATGAGTCACTTACATCAGAAGATATTGATACAGCCTATACGTTAGCTAAAATAGCAATTTTACAAGCAGACAGATGGAATGAAATATCATTTGAATTAACAAAGAAATATCGTGAAATTGGCTATACAAAAAGTGATTTACAAAACTGGGCTTATCACAGATATAGAGTACTAATGACAATTCATGATTTCTGCAGAGTTGTATACAGACAATGCAGTGAAGATTTAAGAAATAGAGGAGCAGATTATTATGAATAATAAAACATATTTTGAATATTGGGTTGAATTTTGAATACCAATTTATAAACGTCAAGTATTTAAAGCTAAATTTAATAAAGATGAAAAAACTTTAAATTCAATAAAAGATAATATTAATAAA
This sequence comes from Caryophanales bacterium UBA3260, assembly GCA_002362595.1. The sequence continues at coordinate 27,662 of DEUO01000057.1, read as the reverse complement.
AATATACATTTCAGTTTAACAGAAAAAAGATATATTTTGGAAAAGTTAAAAATTTAGGCAAGTTTTGGTTAATTTAGAAAAAGGAGTGAAGAAGTTATGGATGGTATAGAAAGAATTAAAGTATTAGCTGCTGAAGTAGAAGATGATGATTTGTTAGAAATAGTAAACTATTTAATTTCCAGAGAAGATATGAATGAAAAGTACCTAAATGAAGAAAAATCGTTAAAGCAGATGTGTGAATTTATAAATAATACAGCTAGAGATGAGCTGTTAAAAAAACATAAAGTTGGTTTTGAGGGACATTTTATAAGCAATGATAAAGTATTCGGCTGGGCTATTCATTACTGGGACGAATCCAATAAAGATTTAGGTATAAAATCTAAAGAAGAACTTGAACAAGAACTTGAAGAAATAAAACTTCATAATAAAGAACAAGCAAAACTTAGAAAAGAACAGAAGAATAAAGTAGATCCTGAAATTCAAAAATTAAAAGAAGAAATTGAATCTAAGGAACAAAAAGAAGTTCCTAAGAAAAAGGAATGGGTTCCAGAAGGACAATTAAGTTTATTTTAGTGATGAATTATGTATATAAAGAAAAAATCAAGAGAATTGTTTAAAAATTTAGATAGATATTTAAAATTACCTGGTAAATTTAATCAATATGTTAATCAAATAGAAATTAGTCATCGATTGATAAAAAAGAATAAAAATAATTGCTATTGTGATAATTGTGGCCATATTTTTAATTCAACGGAAGTAAGTATAAATGAACGATACAATTGTCCCAATTGTAAAAAAGAATTATTAGTAAGATCTAATCGATTGAAAAAATTAAGACAAAGAGATGAATTTTGTATTTTAAATAGATATAAAGAATATTGGATTATAAGAGCATTTGACATAGAAACTTGGTATCAAGACGGGGAATATAATAGTCATGTTTGTGAATATTGTAGACAAATTTATAATGAACATTTATCTTTAGAATACGAAATTTATAACAAAAATATAGTATGTACAACAAGTGGCAAACATATATCTCATAAATGTTTTTTGGATAACAATTGGAAAGTAAACCAATCATATTACCATCAAATGGGAGATTATTATAAAGTGTTTCCTTACAATTTAAAAAGAGTGTTAAAAGAATCAAAATGGCAATATTCGCAAATATGGGAGTTTGCTAAAAAAAATCAAGACTATGTTTGCTTGGTAGATATATTAAAAAATTATAATAATAGTTTTGAACTTTTAGTCAAAATGAAGTTATATAATTTGGCTTTAGATAGTGTTTCTATTAATCATGCAGCAACGAACATTAAAAGTATGTATGATACTATAAGAAAACATTTAAATTTTATAAAAAAACATAATTTGAATTTTGATCAATTAACTGCACTTGATTATGTAAAAAATGAAAATATAAAAATAATTGATTGCCTTTCTGAATCTAATATTCAAGATTATGAATTGTTAAAGAAATTTAATATTGATTATACATATGTCTTAAGTGTCTCAGATGTTATAGAAGAATATTTTGACTATTTAGATATGTGTCAAAAGTTGCAGTATAACTTAAAGGATAAAAAAATAAAATATCCAAAAGAAATGTTAGTAGAACATGATAAACTTATTGATTTAATCGAAGTATTAGAAGATAAGCAAAATAGTGTTTCTATTAATAAAAGATATAATCGAATAAAGAAAAACGAATTTCATAGTAAAAAGTATAAAATATATCCAGTTTCTTCAGTTGGTGAGCTTGTTGATGAATCAAGACAACAAAACAATTGTGTAAAAACATATGCAGAAAGAATAGCAGAAGGCAAATGCGATATCTACTTTATGAGATTAGTAGATAATCCAAGAAAATCATTAGTAACTGTAGAAGTAAGAAATAATAAAATCGTTCAAAAAAGAACAAAAAATAATGAAAGAACCACAAAAGAACAAGATAAGTTCTTGAATATGTGGGAGAGAAAAATATTAGGAGGTAATAGTTAATGATATATTATAATAATAAATTAAGTGAATTAGTAAAAGAAAACATACAAAATATAGGAGTGATATGTGAACAATTAATTCCTGAAAATTGGGGATTTGTATTAATGGTATATCCTCATAGAGAGAAAAAATCAGCAGTAACATACGTTAGTAATAGTAATCGAGAAGATGTTATAACGACTTTAAAAGAATTTGTTGATAAAGTAGAACCTAAGAAAGAACAAACATCTTCAGCAGAAGATTATAACTGTTTAGTTGGTAAATACTTAAATGGATATAAAATAACTAAAGTCTTAAAGGATCCTTTTATTTCAGAACAATTCAATTTATTAACTGATGAGTGGGAATATGAAGCATTTAATGACAGAAGTTTAGTAATGTTTAGAATCAGTAATAAACCTGGTAATAGTAAAATTTATCAAGAATTAGTGAATAAAGAAAATCATCAACTTAAAAACAAACTCCAACAACAATCCAAAATTATTGATGAGTGTATTAAAGAATTAAGACAATATAATTTTTATTGTCAACCCTTAGATAAACTAAATAGAGAAAATGATGATATTGTATTTAATGTTGTAAAGATATTAGAAAAACTACAACAAGCTAAAGGTGATAATAATGATGGAGAATAGTATGTGTCATGATATAACAACAGAACAATTTGATTTAGACCAAGAATTATATGTAAAAGAACAAGAACTAATTAGAATTGATTTTAAAGAAACATTAAATGTTAAAAAATACAAGTCAACATTAATTATAGGAAATATGAGAATAAATAATATTAAACATTTTAATTGGTTACAAAAATTAATGTATAAATTATTCTTTGGAATTAAAGTTGTTGATATAAAACAAGCGAAAGGTGATAGTAATGTTAACACTAACAATTAAAAAGAAATGGTTTGATATTATCCTTAGTGGAGAAAAGAAAGAGGAATATAGAGAAATAAAGCCATATTACGATAGTAGATTTTTGAAAAGTATAGAAGATACTAGACCACACACTGACACTCTTTTATTAAGAAATGGTTATGGCAAAGATAAACCTACTTTAAGATGTGAATGTATCATTTATAAAGGACATGGCAAAAAGGAATGGGGTGCTATACCAGGTAATGTATACTATGTATTAAAAATATTAAGTGTAGAGGAAGTGAAAGTAAATGAGTGAATATAAAACAATAGAAGAATTAAAGAAAGAACTTGGAGATAAATTTGAAGAAACTTTATATGAAAGTAATATTGAATTGATAGAGCAAAATAAAGAATTGCGACAAAAAAATGGTAATGCCATTAAATATAGTCATAAACAACTAGGGTTTCTTGAAAATTGTGTAGGTGGTAATAACACACAAATATTTGAAGAAATTAAAATACACAATAAATATTTATCAATTTTAGAAGATAAGGAGATGAAATAATGGATGCAGGAAGTTTTATAGTAATTATGAGTATAGTTATAGGAACGTTTTATTCGTTATATAGAGTAATAAATATATGGGAATACAATGAAACAAAAGTAAAACAATATGTTTCTGATACCAGGGAAAATAAGAATAAAGAATTATATGAAAGAATAGAAGAAAATAAGTTGTTTTAAAAAGGAGATAAGCAATTATGAATAAGAAAATAAAGATAAGTGTATTAATAATATCAATTATTGCAATACTTACAGGATGTACAAGTGCAGATACAGTAGGATACAATCTAAGCCGTGAAGCCGATGAATTTAAGGTAAAAAGGAGAGTCACATTTATAAATCTAAGAACAAACGAGTATTTATTCCAAGTGACAGGAAATTGTTCGATACAAGGTGGCTTAGAGAATGGAAACAATGAATTGGAGTTAATCTGTAGAGTTGGTGAAGATAAATATCAAAAACATTTCTTGTATATTGCAAATGAAACAACTTACGTTGTAGAGCAATTAGAATATAACGATGTATCAAGATATGATTATGAATTTGTATTTAGACCAGAAGCAATAATACCTGTAGAAATCAAAACACAAGTAGGATAATTCTATGGATATACTTTTAGAAATTATAATAATAGTGAGTTTAGGTATATTTGCAATTTGCTCTTGCTTTATATCAAGTGAATGTAATAAATATGAGAATTTCCACAGAAAGAGTGATGAAGAGGATGAGCACAGAAGAAAAAATGCAACTAAAAAATAAATTAAAACAATTAACTGATATAAATAAAGAGATTAAAGACTTAGAATCTAAAATTAATAGAACTAACAGAATTAATAAATGTACAGATGTTGTTGAAGGTTCGTCTAGACAGTTTCCTTATACAAAACATTCAATAAAATTATTAGGTAAAAATATCGAAGTAGCTACTAAATTAGAACAATACAACGATATTCTAGAAAAAAGGTTACTTGATCTGTTAGAAATAAAAACGGAAGTTGAGTTATTTATAAATAAAATACCAGAGAGCCGAATCAGAAGAATAATTGAGTATAGAGATATAGAAGGATTGTCCTGGATAAAGATAGCTTTAAAAATGGGTGGAACTGCTACATCAGATAGTATTAGAATGGAATACAACAGATTTTTTAAAAATATTTAGTTTGTTCGCTTTGTTCGTTTTTGATGTGTTATATTAGTACTATGAAAAATGTAACTGATGCTAATACCACTTTTCATCAAGCCATGGGATACGCCTTTAGGTTATCATAAAATTCTATGTCATTTTAAACGGTAACCATATCCGACTAATTTTTGGAAAAAGAACAGAAATGTTCTTTTTTTTGTTAGGAGAATAAAGATGGATGTATTTGAAAAATTAAAAGAAAAATATGATATTGAAGAGGATATAGCCTATAGCAGAATGACCATTAAAGAACCAATTAATGTAAATGATTTCTGTTTATTAAAAAATATTGCAAAGTATTTAGGTTATAAAGAAATAAAAGTAGAAAGAAAAGCAAGTGTTTATGAAAAAAGAGTAATGTTGTAATTAAAATAAAATGATTGAGCAATTGGTTTTAACCCTTCGAACAATGATTATTATCTTTGTATGATCATACAAGTGCGCAAACGAGAGAATACATCATTTAAATTTTTCTGAGTTATTTTTAATTTAGATTATAAAAATTTAAAAGGTATTTTTTAAAAATGGATTAGTCCGGATTTTAATTTATTGTTCCAAGGATTAAAGCTAATTGCTTTTAGTATGGCAGGTTAGTGTAAGGTAACATATTGAGACTCAGTATCTCAAAGAGATGGTTCAATTCCATATCCTGCAACCAATTAGAAAATAATGAAGGAAGGTTATATAAATGAAAGAAGTTGAAATAGAAATCCAAATTAATTCCTTTAAAGATGAAGAAAAGTTTAGTGAAGAAACTATTGTTAAAAGACATGGAAAAGAGCAAAAACTTGTTAACAAATTATTCTTTGAAGGAGATAGATATTTTGTTTCTAAAAAAAGAGCAAGTGATTTAGTAGAAAAAGGAATAGCTAAAATAGTCAAAGAAGACAAAAAAGAATCAGGTGAGTAATTATGGCCTTAAGCAAAGCGAAAAGGTGGTTAACTCCTGAAAATTTAACTTTGCTTGAAGGATGGGCTCGTGATGGTTTAACCAATCTTGAAATGGCTAAAAAGATGAGAATATCTGAATCGACCTTTTATGAATGGATGAATAGTCATCCCAAGTTCTCGGAGGCCATAAAAAAAGGCAAAGAAGTTATAGATTATGAAGTAGAGGCTCAAGTGCTTAAAAGTATTAAAGGTTTTGTTGAAACGTATGATCAGCAAACTGTCACAAAAGACGGAGATGTAGTAGGTTTTAAAGAATCAAGATATATTCCACCTAATATGACAGCTGCTATATTTTGGTTAAAGAATAGACGACCAGAAAAATACAATAGAAAACAAGTAGCGGAAGAACTTGAGGAAGATGAAGGAGTAATAATTGTAAATGACTTGCCGAAAGAAAAATAAAAAGAAAGTCATACTTCTTAAAGATTTAATTATTTCTAAATATCACGATACATTTAACGATATACTACATACCCATCAAATATTTACAAGTGGTAGAGCTGGTACAAAATCTAGCCGTGCAGCCATTAAAGGAATATTAAGAATAGTAGATCCTAAACCAGGCTCTGTTATTGCAATGAGAAAATTCCACAATAAGCTTAAGAAGACTATATTTAATGAGTATAAAAGAGCTATTAAACGTCTAGGATTGAATAGAAAAAAATTTAAAATAACTATTAGTCCAATGCAAATAACGTACTTACCAACAGGTAATACAGTTTATTTTACTGGTAATGACTCTATAGATGACACAAAAGGTATTATTGACGAAGATAGACCAATCGTTTTGGTCCAACTTGATGAGTTAACAGAATTCTTCGATAAAGGAGAAGGAGAAGACGAATTACAAAATATTGAGGCTACTTTTATTCGTGGCAATGATGAAGAGTTCGTAATGGAATATTATTTTAATCCTCCTAGGAATCCTAAGGCACCAATAATGGAATGGGTCAACAAAATGATTCAAAGACCAGACTGCATTCGTGTTCATGTAGACTATAGAGATGTTCCACCTAGTTGGTTAGGTAGAAAATTAATAGAGTCTGCTGAAATTCTAAGAAAATTAGATGAAAAAATGTATAACTGGTTATGGCTAGGTTTATGTACAGGTATAGATGAACTTATTTATTACATGTTTAATGAAAAACTTCACGTTAAAGAATGTGCTGAAGAAAACTATAAAGAAATAAAAGAATTTTTTATCAGTGTAGACTATGGGCAAATGAACGCAACAACATTTGAAGCATTTGGATTGGATTATAAAAACAAATGTGTTAGAGGTATCGATGAATGGTACTGGTCAGGTAGAGATGAGGGAAAACAAAAAAGTCCTTCTGAATATGCTTCGGAGTTTAAATTATTTAAAGAAAAAATTGAAAAAGAAACTAATTTAACATTAAAGTATATTTTTATAGATCCATCTGCTAAGGGTTTAAGTGAAGAAATAAAAAGAGTTTGCTCAGATGTTCATGTAAAAAATGCAAAAAATGATGTACCTATAGGAATAGCAAGAGTTCAAAAGACGTTATCATATCAACGTCTTTTTATATCGCCTAAACAAAAGCATTTAATAGCAGAAATGTATTTATATGAATATGATGCAGATTTATTGGATAAAGGTAAAGAAGTTCCTATAAAGAAAAATGACCATTGTCAGGATGCGTTAAGATACATGATTATGGGAATTTGGAAAATATTAAAAAGATTACTTCCTATGCTAGGAGATGATGACGAGGATGAAGATAATTGAAAAATTGAAAGGATGGTGGCATAAGATGTTTGATTATAACAAAATAGCTAAAGATTTTAATTTAGATATACAAACAAGTAAAGATATTTTAGATGCTATTCAGGAATGGTCAAAAATATTTAATCAAAATGAACCATGGATAAATGATAATACATCTTCTTTGCACGTTGCTAGGACAATGTGTGAAAAAGTAGCTAAAGCAGTTACGATTGAATACAAGAGTCAATGTAGTGAACCTTACATAAATAAAATCTATCAAAAGTTTCTACGAAATAAAAGAAAAAATGTAGAGAGTATGTTAGGTAAGTCTTTAATATATTTCAAACCATATTACGATGGAAGAAATATCTGTATTAGTGTTATTCAAGGTGATAAATTTATTCCAGTAAAGTTCAATGATGATGGAGACTTATTAGGATGCTTAACTATCGATCAAATAATTGATGGTTCTACTATTTATACAAGACTTGAATATAACGAATTAGTAGAAGATAAAATGATAATTCGAAACATTGCTTATAAAGGTAAAACCAATGGTGTAGTATTTGAAAGAACAATTCCACTATCGTCTGTTGAAAAGTGGAAAGATATACAACCAGAAGGAGAAATAAGTGGCGTTGATAGATTAATAGGTGGATTTGCTACCATGAATAATGTAAATACTATAGATAATTCTAGTCCTTGTGGTGTTCCTATTTATCACAACGCATTAGATATTTTAAAAGAAATAGATAAACAATATTCTAGGACTTTGTGGGAATTTGAAGGAACAGAATTAGCTATAGATGCAGATTCATCCATTTTATTAACTGATGCCAAAGGAAAATCTTCAATTCCTCAAAGAAAAAAACGTTTATTTAGAAAATTTGATTTTGATGAAACAAAAGATAAAACATATAACATATTTAGCCCTGAAATAAGAGATAATTCATATTTCAACGGATTAAATGAACTTCTAAGACAAGCTGAAAATGCTTGTCATTTAGCTTATGGAACATTATCCAAATTACCTGAAATGGTTAAAACTGCTACAGAAATAAAAACATCTAAACAAGATTATTATGTGACAGTCTCTGATATTCAAGAATCCATGCAAAATGCATTCGATGATTTAATTTATGGTATATATGTTCTCTGTAAGTTGTATAACATACCAGTTAAAAATAATTATATTGTAGAACATGATTGGGATGATAGTATTTTAATTGACAAAGAAATGGCTAGAAATCAATCACTAATAGAAAGAAATAATAAAATAACGAGTGATGTTCAATATGTGATGGATACTAAAGGTTACAAGGAACAAGAAGCTATAGAATACGTAAAACGTCAAAAAGAATATAGGAAGATAACTGAATCTGAAAAAGAAACAGAAATTGACGAAGAATAATGGATAAAGAACAGTTAGATCTATTAGTAAAACCTCTAATTGAAATATATGACGAAATAGAATTAGAAATTATAGCTAATATCTTAAATAAATTAAGTAATTACACGTCAGTAGCAGGTAGTATGGAGTGGTATCTAGAAAAACTTAATGATTTAGGAGTTCTTGATAAAGATACACTTGCTATCTTAAAAGAACACAAAAATGAAATAGAGCAAATCATTAAAAAACTACCTACAAATACAATAAATAATATAGACGACTTTGATAGATTAGTAAATTATCATAAACAAGGATTATTAGAAACTAATCCTTTAAATATTTTCAATAGTGTAGCAATGAATAATTTGATGAATAATGCCGCTAAAGACGTTAAAGACATAATGAAACTTATAGATTCAAAAGTCTTAGAAGGAACTGATGAAGCATATAAAAAGATTCTTAATAAAGCATATGTAGAGACTGCTAGTGGTGTTTATTCTTATCAAGAATCAATTCGTAACGCATTAAAAGAATTCGCTAAAGAAGGTATTAGAACTGTTCATTATGATAATGGTAGAACATTATCTATAGAAGCAGTAGTCAGAAGAGACGTTACAACTAGAGTTAATAAACTTGTAGGAGATGTTACATTAGAAAATTGTAAGAAATTAGGAACAAATCTAGTTTACGTCGATCAACACGAAGGAGCTAGAGTTAGAACTCCATACATGAAAAACGATTACGAAGCTCACGCCGAATGGCAAGGCAAAGTATATATGATAAAAGATTCTAATGAAAAGCATGACAATTTCTTTGAAAAAACTGGATATGGAGAAATGCTTGGGCTAAAAGGAATAAATTGTTATCATAATTTTTGGCCACACTTTGAGTGGGAATCTATTCCGGAGAGAATAGATGAAGAAGAGAATACCAAAAAAAGAAAACTATTAGATAAACAACGTGCTTATGAACGTAAAATACGTCAATTGAAGCGAGAAAAAGAAATTTATAAGCAAATTGATAAGGAAGAGTATAAACGCACTTCTAATAAGCTAAAAAATGTTAATAGTGAATATAATAAATTCTTAGATGATAATAACTTAAGAAGAGATTATTCGAGAGAATATGTAACTAACATAAATAATGAAAAAACATTTGATGAAAATCTTATTCCTGATTTTATGAAAAAACCAGAAGAGAGATTAAAAGGAAAAGAAGCTTATGATTATGTTGTAGATAGTATAAATAACAAAAAAACTAAGGAAATAATTAAAAAAGCTAAGATAAAATATGGAAGTCATGTTAATTGCTATATACCGTTTTTAAATCAAATTCATTTAAAAAATGATGCAAATATATATTCTCATTATCACGAATTAGCTCATTTTTTAGAAAGAAAAAAGAAATTATACCAAGAAAAAAAGTTCATGGATGTTTTTAAAAAGAAATTTGAAAAGTATACGATTAATGATTATGAATTAGTAGATTCGAAAAGTACTGGCAAATATTATAGACTGAAAGATTGTTCTAAATTTGTAAGCAAATATCAGACAAGACTATATTACGAAAAGAATTCTTTTATTAAAAATAAGCCAAATTATAAATATATAAAAGAGTACTTTTCTGAAGGAATGAAATATTATTACAAAGATAGGGAATTGTTGAAAAAAATAGATAAAGAGTTATATAATTACTTAAAGGAGATATTAGATGAATAGAACAGAATTCGAAAACAGATTGTTAAATGCCAAGAGTGAAGAAGAAGTAATTACTACATTACAAGAAAGTCCAAATGATTTTCTTGCGAACATAAATTTTTGGAAAGAAGAAATGATATTAAACATATCGAGAATAACTAATGTGCCAAAAGATGAAATAATCAGTACAATAGAAGATGGAACAATATTATTAATAAAAGAGAATTATGACGAAGATTAAAACTTATAGGTAGTAAATTGGGAATAACACATCGTTGTTCCTTTTTTAGTGCTTATAAATAGCACTCATTAAGTTGATAGAAATATCAGCTTTTTGTTTGGCCTGTTTGTGCTAGAAACAAACAAAAATATTTAATCTCTGGAGGACTAAACCTCTAGAAAAAAGTGGAAGGAGAATAGATATGAGAGATTATTTAGTAAGTTTAGAAATTGGAGAAGGTAAAGCTCATTTATCAGAAGCTGAAATAAAGGGTATTTTAACTGAACATGGAAAAATCATTGAAACAGAAAAAGGTAAAATAGAAACAGCTAAAAATAGTGAATTAACCACAAAAGAAACAACTATAAACGAACTAAAGAAACAAATAGAGGGAATGCCTACCTCTGAAGATGTGGAAGCATTAAAAAAACAAATAAAAGATTATGAAGATGCTGAAGCTCAAAGAAAAGAAGATGAAAAGAAGGCAGCTGAACAAAGTATTAGAGAAGAGAGAACTAATGCTTTTTTTAATGATGTTAAGTTTGCTAGTAACTCAGCAAAAGCTGGTATTATAGCAGAATTTAACAAAATGGACTTCAAGTATGATGAAACTTCTAAGAAATTCTTAGGGGCAACTGAATGGCTTGAAGAGCAGAAAAAGAATGATGCTGGAGCATTCTTAAGTGATGTTGCTAATCCAACATTTACTGCAAAAATTAATACTCCAACAAGTGATAATTCTATGGACTCGATTATAAAAGCTATGGGATTATCTGAAGAAAAAAATAAATAAAGAAAGAAGGAAATTTAAATGGCAAATAGTATTGAACTATTTAAAAAAAATGCACCAGAATTATTAGATAAGGTGTATCAACAAATAAGTACAACATCTGATTTTGACATTGATGGCGACTTAGTAAAGGCAGGAGCAAATGCTAATGAAATTGTTGTACCCATATTAGAAATGGATGGCTTAGCCGATTATGACCGTAATAGTGGTTATATTGATGGCGACGTTAGATTAACAAACGAAACAGTTAAATATAATTATGAACGTGGTAGAAAATTAAGAACTGACACGATAGATAATGAAGAAACAGGAGGCGTAATTTTAGCAAATCTTTCAAGTGAATTTGTAAGAACAAAAGTTGTTCCAGAAGTTGATGCAGTAAGATATGCTAAATACTCTTCTTTAGAAAATATTACAGATGTAGCTGAAGAAGGTATTGAATATAAAACAGGTGACGAAGTATTAAAAGCTCTAGAAGATGCAATGGTAGAGTTAGATAATGCTGAAGTACCTGAAGAAGATAGACATCTAAGAATTTCACCAACTTTATTATCTTTAGCAGAATTTGTATCTAGAACTACGAATAATGATATTTTAAAGAGATTTGCGTCTATCAAAAAGGTAGCAAAGAAAAGATTTCAAACTAAAATTGAACTTTTAAGTGGAAAAGATAGTGATGGAGAAAGAATTGGTGGATATATATTAGTAGACGACACTTATAAATTAACTACAGATACTTCTGTTGTTGATGGAAAAGTATATTTTACGAAAAGTGGCGATAAATACATTAAGGTAGACAATCCTATAGATTCAAACATCACAAATTATTATGAAATCGACAAGGTAGGTAGTCGAGATATTAACTTCATGATTATCCACAAACCAGCACTATTACAATATACAAAACATGCTAAAATGAAAATATTTACTCCTGAAGAGGATCAAGATGGTGATGATTACAAGATGAATTATAGACTTTATGGATTAAACGACTCATACGTTAATAAGCGTGCTGGAATTGCAGTTTCACACAAATAGAAAGGATTGATTTGAATGGGAAAAATAATCGGTGATAAACCTAAAAATGTAAAAACATATACTGAAGAAGAAGTTTTGTCTTTAATTACTGAGATTAAAAATGAAAATGAAGTTTTAAAACTTGAAAACATCAAAATTAAAAATGAAAATGAAGTTTTAAAAGAAAATGAAGAAGAATTAAATAAAATAATTACTGAATTAAGCAATACACAAGTAATATCAATGACTAAAAAATTATCTGCAATGAGCAAATCAGAATTAATTGAATATGCAAAAGCTAATGATATTCAAATAGATGAAACAGCTAATAAAGATGTAATTTTAGCAGCTATTAAAGAAAAGATCGGTGAATAGGAGATGATAAGGTATGCTAAATGAAATAGTAGATTATAAATACTATGAAGAAGGTTATAAAGGTAGCATACCTGAATCTTCATTTATAGAACATTCAAAAAAAGCAAGCTCATATCTTAACAATTTCACATCAAATAGGATAACAACTGATATATTAGATGATAATATAAGAAATTGTTGTTGCGAAATAATAGATTTATTATTTAGTCAATCAGAACTAAAAGAAAAGCTATTATCTAAGGATGCCGAAATAGCAAGTGAAACTGTTGGATCTCATTCAATTACTCTTGTTAATAAAAACAATATTATAGAAAAACAAGTTCTATCTGATAATGAACTTAGTAAAAAGATTTATAATATTTGTTATAGATACTTAGCAAATACAGGTCTATTGTACAGAGGTAAATGATGAAAGAAATGTTTCCAGATACAATAACAATCTATAATATTGATTCAGAAAATAATTATCATCGAAAAGTGGTTGATAAAGTTTACTATCATGTTGATAAAATAATAACTCCTGAGGCACACGGCGAAAAATATACATCTGTTCATCGAGTTATATTCTCTAATGAATCTTTAAAATCTTATATAAATAAAGCTGAATACTACGAATTACAAGATAAGATTAATAATTTTACTTTAAATGATAACGATATTATAGTTTTAGGAGAATACAAAGATATAGACAATTTAGAAGATATATATAACTCAAATTTTGATTATTTTACGATAAAGACAATTTCTATTAATGAAAATTCAATATGTAAGATTATTAACAATATAGAGGTAACAGATTGAGAATAAAAGCTAAGTTAGAATTACCTTTTTCAGAGAAACTTCAAAAAGCAGTATCTTTGGATGAAGGTGGTAAAGTGCAAATGTATATTGATAAATTTGTACTTGAAAGAAGTGCACCGTACACTCCAGGCAAACATATAATAGATGCCGGCATTAAGGGAACAAGTATTGGCTCTGGTAAAGTAGTATATGACGACCCTAGTGCTAGTTATTTGTATGAAGGTAAGTTGATGGTAGACCCTACAACATTAAAAGGAGCTTTTTATAGTCCAGATTATGGATATTGGAGTAGGCCAAACACAGAAAAAATATTAGATCCTTCAAATAGAAATTTAATATTTCAAGGTGGAGGGAAAAGTGGAGACCATTGGTTTGATAGAATGATAGAAGATGAATTTGATAATCTTTTAGATGGAATAAAAAATGTAATGAGAGGTAAAGAATGAAAGGAAAAGCAATAATTGAATGTGTTAAAGATTTTATGAAAAAATGTTCAATATTAAGTAATGATATTAAAGTAGATTACTTAAATCCGGATTCAAAGAAAGAAAATAACTGGTCTATTGAACAATTAGAAACGTTACAACCGATAATTAAAAAGAACGTTTTAGGGACTAAGACAACTAGACAATTCGAGTTTATCTTAGCTACTAGGACGTTTTTTAATAAGGTTGATGATAAAACAAATATAAATAATTTACAAATGTTTGATGAATTAATAAATTGGTTTTATGAATGCACAAAAAATGGTGATTTACCAGAATTAAATGACGATGAAACAGCATTGTCAATAAGTTGCGGAAGTGGTTATTTGTATGGCACAGATAAAACTAACACTATTGCAAGATATCAATGTAAATGTAAATTAGAATACGAAAAAATAGAAATAGAAAAGAGGAGATAGTGATGCCAGAAACTAAAAAAGTTAAATTTGAAGGTAAAGGCAAATTCAATAGAGAAGACCATGTAACATTCTATAATTCTAATATAACATCTATAGATGAAAACGGAATTGTTTATGGGGATTCTCCTGTTTGGATGCCATTTGGTGAAGATAACGAAGAAATAACCAGGGAAATGAACAATGACGTTGAAGCTAAGAAAAATGTTCTAGGTGAAAATACTATTGATCATTCTAAAGGAGCTCAAACAACACAAATTGATCCAATAGCTATAAAAAGAGATGATGTATTGTCATACATCTTATACAACATATTTAAATATGAATTAGTTGGAGACAAAGCGACATTACAATGTATGGAAGTTACATATGCAGATGTTCAAAATGACAAAACATATGGTGCTTTTACAGAGGACGCTATAGTAGACGTGACTAGTTGGGGTGGAGATACTTCTAAATTAAATTCACCAGCTACTTTAAATTGGAAAGGCAATAGAGTTCACGGAACATTTTCTACAGAAACTAAAGCATTTACCAAAACAACAAGTGCATAACATCGAAGGGCAATAGAAATTATTGCCCTTATTTTTTTATTTTGAAAGGAAAGAGATAAATGGCATTAAAAATATATAATAAAATAGTAAAAGAAAACATTGAAGATAAAGATGGTAACGTTATTGGAACAATTCAATTTGATCCAAATGACGAAAGAATTATGAAGACATTATCTGATATTATTAGAAATTTAACTGAAAAGATAAATAAGCAAAAAGAAGTTGGAGACGTTAATGTTAATAAGTTGCAACAATCATTAAAAAATCAAGACCAATTTGATGACAGTATAGAAGATTTATTAAAAGTTAATCAGTTAATAGACCTTCAGTATGATGCAATAAAAGAAACTATAGACTCTTTTGCTGAAGTATTCGGAAAAGAAACTATGGACGTTATAACTGGTGGTAGCGTTTCGTTGAATAATTTAAAACCTTTAATAAATTTTATTTCTCCATATGTAAAAAATGCTAGGAAGGCTCTAACAGATAAATACTTGAGTAAAAATAGCAATGTCCTTTAATGAAATGTTATATAAGGATTTACCCACAAAAATAAATGTTAACGATAAAATATACGATATTAATTATGATTATAAGACAATTTTAAAAATAATGATAGCATTAGAAGATGACAATTTATATAAAGAAGAAAAAGCTTATATTATGATTAAATTACTATACAAAGAAGATATTTCTGAAGAAGATATTCCTGAAGCAATTAAAAAAGCAATTTTATTTATTGACTTAGGAAAAGACGAAGAGGATGAATCTGAAGAAAAAGAGCGTATATATTCATTTACTAAAGATGGTAACTATATTTTAACAGGTATAAATTCAACGCATCATATTGATATATCAGAACATTCTGATATGCATTGGTGGAAATTTATGGCACTTTTTATGGATATGAATACAGAGTGTTTTTTTAGTGAACTTATCTATTATAGAAAAAGAAAACTTGAAGGTAAATTAACTAAAGAAGAAAAAGACCAATACAAAAAAATAAAGAATCTTGTTGATTTAGAACAGTATACTAAAGAAGTTCAAAAGCAAAAAGAAGCAAGAAGAAATTTCTTAGAAGAATTTTACAATTAAAGGAGTGATGTACTGGCAACACATAAAGGAGCCCTTGTAATTGATACAAGTTTAAACACTTCGAAAATTACGGGAGAATTTAGAAATTTAGAAAAATCAACTCAAAATTTAATAAATAAATATAATAAATCTGTTGATAGTATCAAATCTCAAGAATTAGCTATTCAAAAAGTAAAAGATAAATTAGCATTATTACAAGAATATAGCAACAATGGTTTGCTAAAATTTGGTGAAGAAGAGCAAATAGGGTATTTAACTAACCAACTAGAAATAATGGAATCAAAACTATCTGACACAAAAGAAAGAGCAAGTGAGTATAGAAAAGAAATTGCTGCTGCGACAAAGAAAAAATTTAAATTAAGCGGAATTGATGATGTAAAAAAAGGAATTAAAGATATTAATAAAAATATCACAAAGTTTGGTTCAAGATTATCTAATTTAGTCTTAGGAGCCTTTGTGTTTAACGTATTAAGTAGAGGATTAGGCCAATTACAATCTAAGTTTACTTCATTATTAAAAACAGATGATCAATTTAGTTCCAGTCTTAATCAGATTAAAGCAAATTTGATGACTGCTTTTACACCTATATATCAAGCTATTTTACCAGCAATTAATGCTTTGATGAATGGATTGTCTAAAATAACAGGTACTATTGCAACATTTACGGCTTCATTATTCGGAAAAAGTGTAAAAGAAACAACTAAAGATGCAAAAAAGCTATCATCTTCATTAAAAGATGTCTCTGAAAGCGGAGAAGAGGCCAGCGGAGGTTTGTCAAGTTTAGATAATTTAGAAGTAATAGGTGGCAACGATTCAAAAGGTAGAGGAAGTTCAGCAACAAAACCTGACGTCGATTTTTCAGGAGAAATTCAGACTAGTCAAACGTTATTAAATTTTTTAAATGACATAAAAGATTTTATATTAGAAAATCAAGAATTAATACTTGGTTTTTTATTTGGAATTGCTGCGGCACTAATTGCTATAAAATTAGGTGTAGATTTAATCACAGCTACAGGAATCTTTTTATTAGTAGGTGGACTTATAGGTGCGATTGCTAGTCTTATTACATATTTAAATGATCCTACGTGGGAAAACTTTTGGAAAATGATTCAGTTCATTGGAATAGCAATATTAGGTTTAGGAATTATACTAGGAAATGTACCTTTAATAGTTATTGGTGCTGCTGCATTAATTTGGGGAACGATAGCTAAACATTGGGATAAAATAAATGATTTGTTGCAGGGAGCAGTAGACTGGATATTTGACCATTTAGATGATATTAAAAAAAAGTTTGGAATTGTTGGGGAAATAATTGCGGTTGCAATAGCAGCAGTTATAAAAGTAGTACAAAGATATTTCGGTGATATGTTCAAAGGAATAAAACAAATAGTCGATGGAATTATTAAAATATTCAAAGGAGACTTTAAAGGTGGAATAGCTGATGTTTTTGGAGGTTTAGGTAAAATATTACTTGCTCCATTTAATGCTCTATGGGATGGAGTTAAAGTAATATTAAATTTCTTAATAGATGGTATAAACAAGTTAACCGGTGGAATAAATAAACTATCTTTTGATATCCCAGACTGGGTACCAGTAATTGGAGGACAAAAATGGGGATTTGATATTCCTAAAATACCTAAATTGGCTAGAGGAGCAGTAATCCCACCTAGACAAGAATTTATGGCAATATTGGGAGATCAAAAACATGGAACTAATATCGAAGCCCCATTAGATACCATTAAAGATGCATTAAGAGAAGTAATGAATGAAAAAGGAATGAGTTCCCAAGAAAAAGAGATAGTTCTTAGAAATTTAACATTAATTGCTCAATTTGGAACAAAAGAATTCAAAAAAATAGTAATAGATTCAATAAGACTAGTAGAACAAGAACTAGGTAAACCATTACTATTAAATTAGAGAGGTGAAGTAACTGGATAAAATTAAATTAATAAGTATTAAAAATTCTAAAAAAGTTTTTGAAATACCTTGGGAATGGTTACCCGAAGGTGTTCAAGGCCCTACTTTAAATGATTTAGAAAGTAAAGCAGAAAGAGGAACTACAACTGGTAAATTGTCTAGAGTTAGATGTGCAGAATTACCTGCGGCAACTTTAGACATAATAGAAAAATTATCCCAAAAAGAAATATTTCCTTTATTAGAAATTATTAGAGAGGTTGCATTTAATATGAGATACTTTGAAAAATATGAAAATACATTTGTAACTAAAAAGTTTTATGCAAAAAAAGTTAATCCTTCGATGTATAGAATTCCTAAAGATAATAATACAGATAATATTATATATGATGAATTTACTATTGAATTTACTGGGTATGAGGATATTAAATCATGATAAATGGATATGATAATAGCAATATTCAAGGTTTTGAATATGAAAAAACTTCTATAAGTAACGGAAATATTTTAGGAACATGTGAACTAGGTAAAGCTACAATAAAGTTGTTAAATGATTCTAATGAATATAGTAATTTAAAGAGCCAATGGATAAAAACTATTCATGGTTCTTTTTATATTTATGATGTAAAACCAGTACAAGAAACAATTAGCATTCAATTAGATTGTTATGATATAAAGTACAAATTAGATGTTAAATATGACAAATCTAAATTTGAAAAATTGTTTCCAATGACGTTGAAGCAATGGAGAAATAAAATATTTGAAGAATGCGATGTTTTATACGATAATTCAGACTTTCCAAATAGTAATTTAATGTTAGATACACATCCATTTGTAGAAGATGATGCAAGTTGTAGAAACGTTTTATGTATTATTGCACAAGCTGGAGCTAGTTGGATTGATAATGACGAAAAAGATAAATTTTATTTTAGGTGGTTTAGTAATGTTGTACATACAATTGATGATTGGTCATCTTTAACAACCGAAAAAGAACCAACAATGCCTATTAATGCAGTTGTCTTAGGTAGAGGAGACGCTGAAGATAATGTTGTGTGGCCACAAACAGAGCCACAGTCTAAAAAAGAATTAAGAATTGATAATAATTATATTTTAGATCCTCAAGATACAAATTCACAAACTGATAGAAGATATTCAGTAATACAACCTATATATAATAGAGTAAAAGGATTTAAATATATTGTAATGGATATTGATTGCTCTGAAGTTCGGAATAAGTTATCTATTAACATTGGAGACAAGATTAAATATAAGGATATTTGGGGGAATGATTTAGAAACATACATAATGAGTAAAACAATAAACTTTCTTGGTGGTGATCCTACATTAGATGAAAATTATGAAGTGTCTTTTACCTCAGAGAACATTAGTGAAACATCGACAGAATTTAAGTATGGTAGTTCTGTACCTAATCAAATACTAAACGTTAATAGAAGATGTGATAAATTAAACGGACAAATAAGTGACACGATAGATAGAGTAGGAGTTATATCTAAGGATATGGAAACCAAAACTCAAGCGACAGGATATCCAATTTACATAGATAAAGCTGGTAATTACAACGCAGAGAATTTAGTAGTATATGGAAATTCGTATCAAGACGGCACACCAACAACATCATCACCAAAGAAAGTAGAATCTATACAAATTATTACCAACTTGTTTGGTAGTGAATTGGAACAAGGTGGAATAGATACAAATGGCAATCCGTTTGAAACAACCACAAGAATAAGAGCAAAAGATTTAATCGAAGTAACTGGAAAGCAAATGATTTTTAGTTTTAAAGGAAATTTAAGATTTAATTATGCTTGTTATGATACAAACGGAGGTCTTTTAGGAGTAGATTCAACTTGGAAAGATTCTGGTACTATTTTTACTCCGTTAGCAAATACAAAATATTTGAAATTATTCTTCTCAAATAAATCAGATGTAAATGCCAATGTAAGTGTTAATGACATAAGTGACATTCAACTTGAATATGGTTCATTCGTACATAAGAATGTACCTTATGGTTCTTGGTTAGTTACTAAAACGAGAAGTAAGAATTTACTAAACTACTTAAATATAAATAGTTCTATTAACGGAATTACAAATGTAGTAAATGAAGATGGCTCAATTACAACGACTGGTAAACCAAATGCAAGTTATACGAAAGTAATTCCAATTACCTGGATAAATAATCTTTTAGTTAATGGCGAAAAGTATACTTTTTCAATAAAAGAGAAAAATACTGATGTGTCGATACAAATGAGACTTACTAATAAAGAAACTGGTGCTAAATCTTATTTAGGTGGTGAGAGTTACCAAAGTATGGTATTCACAGCGAATACTGATTTATACGACTATGATATTTATATCCAATTAGGACAATCAACAAATTATCCTGAAGCAATAAATGTCACTAATTTTTATCAACTTGAAAAAGGAGACAAAGCAACACCTTTTGAAAAGTTTGAAGAACACACTTCATTAACAGATTTAAACATCTACGACGATGAAGGTAATATTATCGGTCGTCATGAATTAATAAAATGTGGAGATGTATGCGACGAAGTAGATATTGTCACTGGTAAACTGATTAAAAGAATTGGTAAATATGTAGTAACTGGTGATGAGAATAAAAGTAATTCAGCTGCGGATTATCAATCAGACAACTGCTACTCAATGTTTTTTAGAAACTCTATTGATGTAAAAAGTAATAAATTATTATGTAACTACTTTGAAGTAGATTCTTCGGGTAATAATGCTAATTTCCAAAAAATACCTAATTTAGTTAAAACAATTAACACTACTAATGCTTTAGTTGTATTTAACTTTCCAAAACCTTTAGTAAACAATCTAACTGAAGCGACTAACTGGTTTAAAGAAAAGTATAACTCTGGTAATCCAGTAGAAATATACTATCAATTACAAGAACCCATTGAGTATCAAGTTAGAACACAACCATTAGAATTATTCGAAGATATAAATACCGTCTTTGTAAATAGTGATATACCCCCATATAGGTTAGATTTAACTTATCTGACTAAAAGTACCTTAAATGGTACTTATGCTACTCACAACGAGTTAAAAATGACTGAGGATAGTATTAGTTCAACTTTGAACAAAAAGATAATGGACGAAAAGGAGAAAACTATTTCAGAAGTTGAGATTAATACTAAACAACAAATTAAAGATAATAATGAGGCTTATGTTAGTACAGAAATCACAAGAAAAACTACAGATGCTATTAACAATTTAAAAATTGGTGGAACTAACTATATTTCTCATTTGCCTGATAATTGGTTGGATAACAAAAGCTGGGGTACACCAAACGTGGGAGAAGATGTAGTGTTACAAACCAAAACTGGTAGAATATCTTTGAGACATAGAATTGAAATAAAACCTAATACAGATTATTACTTAAAATTATATTCTTCAAAAGACGTACAGGTTTTGTTTAGAGTTTGTGATGAAAATGATAAATTTATTGGTAGTATAATTAATTTAGTGGATAAGTCTATGAAATTTGCAACAAATGCTAAATATATTCGTGTTGTTGTGTATAACAATGTAAGTGTTGATGACATAAAAAATGGCACCATTAAAATAAAACTTGAAGAGGGTAATAAGCCAACAGACTGGTCTCTAGCACCTAAAGATGTAGATTCACAATTTGAAACTATAACACACCAAACAAATGATATAAAACAAGAAGTTACAGACACAAAAAATAGTATTTCAATAAAGGTTTCAGAAGGAATAGAAAAACTTCAAATTGGTGGAACTAACTTGGGAAGAAAAGGCTGTATTTCTGCTTATTATGATGGCGACACAAATATTAATCTTACAACCACAAACTTCTCAAAAGACGGGAGTTTTGAATTTAAAAGAATTAAAAATATTCAAAATGGAGGTGTAATGTTAGATAGATATGTCGATTATGAAGTTGATAAACATTACATAATCCATTTTGATTTAAAACTTGCAAATAACACATCTGGTTCAACTATCAATAGATATTTTAATGTTTATAATGGATTAGGACATAAGAACTCAAGAGTTTATGTCGATGGAGAAGTCTATAAGGATAGTGCAGGAAATGAAGTCGGATTTACTAAGAATATTCTAGTTCCTGATGGCAATTATCATAATATACGATTAGAATTCGATGCCGTTTCAAGTTCTGTTGATAAAGATAAGATTAATACAAATCATATAATCTTACAACCTTATAAACAAGATACAAACTTATATACTGCTCAAGTTAAAGAATTTAAAATTGAAAAGGGAGATAAGGCAACAGATTGGAGTCCAGCTCCTGATGATAAGTTAAATACAAGTAAGTTTACAAAAGCCGAAATATTAACTGAAATCAATAATGGTGTTAGTTCTATAACATTAGACGCAGATGTTATAAATTCAGATGGACTTACTACATTTATGAATAATAAGTTAAAAAATGCTGGTCAGACTACAATCAACGGAGCAAATATTACAACTGGTACTATTGACGCTTCAAAAGTTATTGTTAAAAATTTAGACGCAAGTAAAATAACTACAGGAACACTAAGTGCTGACAAAATTAGTGGTGGTTCTATAACTGGTTCTAGTATCAATCTAGGTGATGGTAAGTTTAAAGTTGATACAAATGGAAAGCTGACGGCAACAAGTGGAACAATCGGCGGTTGGAATATTGGTTCTACTGCATTAACTAATATTGTAGGAGATTATAAAGTAACTATCGCAAATGGAACAGATTCAGTACAGACTATTCTAAATATTAAAGACAATGTGAATAACACATATCCGTTTAATTTAAAAGCTGATGGGACTTTAAAAGCTGAAAAGGGTAATATAGGTGGTTGGATAATATCGCCAGATAGATTATCTAAAAATGCAGGAAGATATGCGGTTGGGTTACTTGCGAGTGCAGCAGGAAATGATCCAAATGAGGCAGTATTTCACGTTTGGGATTCAACAAATGAAAAAAACACATTCTATGTAACAAATGCAGGGTATTTATATGCACAAAATGCGGATATAACAGGTGCTATACATTCAAGTTCAGGTCAAATTGGAGGACTAACTATAAATGGTAGCGATGGATTGAAATCAAAACATTTCTCAGTCACACCAAATGGACAACTTAATTTATATCCACAAGTTGGTGCTGGAGGAGTTTACTTATTTAATGATGGTATGAGGTTAAATTCGACGCTAGGTATGTCTATCGCTTCTTCGTCTGACGGAAATAGAAAAGCTCCAAGTGCTGGAGGAATAGATATTATGGCTTGTAGTGGAACAGATTTGTACTTGGCTTGCAAACTGGGTTCTGATGCTAGTGGTACAGGAAGTTCTATAACTCTTAAAAATGGTGAAATACACTTTTTCGTAAAAGATAATGGAACTATTTATAAAAATGGTAGTACTATTCACTCTTCTTCAAAAAACATGAAAGAGAACATCAAGCTATTAACCAATGAAGAAAAGAATGAAATATATGATATAATAAAGAATATTCCACTTAAAAAATATGACTATAAAAAGAAATATGGTACTAAATTTCATTATGGTTTTGTTATTGAGGATATTGAAAACACTAAATTAGGAGAATTACTACACATTGTACAAGCTGGAACTGATAAGAATGTGAAGACTTATGACAGCGATGATTTAGATAGAATTGAATTGATAGTAATTCAAGAGTTAATGAAAAGAATAGAAAAATTGGAGGAAAAATTATGTCAATAGATACAAAATTAGAATTAGCTAAACAAGAATATGTTAATGCTATAAATAAAATTAATACAAAATATGGAATACCACTTTGCCTAGCAGAAATACTATTAGGTGGTATTTTACAAGAGGTAATAAATGTGAAAAACAATAATGTTAGTGCAGAACTTACACAACTTGAAAAAGAACAACGAGAAAAAGCAAAAAAGAAAGGTAAAAAACATAAAAAAGGAAGGAAATAATTAAATGGAAACATTTGTAGAAACAATTCTAAATATAACAGAGCCTAAAACTCTGTTTTTACTTTGTGGAATTTTCATTTTCACAGATATATTAACCGGTTATATCAAGGCTATAAAATTTAAAGATATCAATTCATCTATAAGTAGAGATGGTTATATTAAAAAAATAGGGTGGATAGTAGCTGTTTTACTAGGTTTTATAGTAGATGTACTTGTTGATTTAAATATTTTCTTAGTAGGTAGTGCGGTTGTATGTATAGCTACTGAAGGTATTTCAGTTTATGAAAACCTGGGCGAAGTAGGAGTTAATCTCCGCTTCGCTAAATATTTCGAAAAATTAAAAGAAAAGAGTGATGAGTAATGCAATATCCAGTAAACACAATAAATATTAAAAATCCGTTTAAAAAAGGACATTACGGAGTTGATTTTGGATGGGATAGTAGTATTAAAGGTGCTGAATCTAATCAACCAATTTATGCTGTAGAAAAAGGTAAAGTAATTTCAATTCAAAAGCAAGTAACAGGTGGCAATGTATTAATAATAAGACATGAAAATGGTTATGTATCTGAATACGCACATTTATCTAAAATTTTAGTGAAATTATATGATGAAGTAGAAAGAGGGGAACATGTTGCTAACATGGGACATTCTGGAATAGTAACTGGACCACATCTTCATTTTGGACTATATAAAGGTACAAAACTAAATTACAAAGATAAAAATAATTTTGTAGATCCATTAAAGTATTTAGAAAAAGAAAAGAATCAGATCATAAGCTCTAAGTCTAAAGAGAAAGAGAAGATACTAGAGAAAAGAAAAGAGGTATTTCCGTTAGGAAATTACAAGACTTTATCTGAACTAAATATTAGAAGCGGACCAGGAACCAATTATTCTCAAAAAAAAGTTAAAGACTTAACTAAGGACGGAAAGAAAAATGCGACAAGCACAAATCTTAATTCTTTAGCAGTATACAAAAAGGGTACGGTATTTACTGCATTAGAAATAATTAAAAAAGATGGAGTTTGGACTAAAACACCATCAGGATATATTTGTATTAAAGGTAAATCAGGTAAAGATTATTGTAAAAAAATATAATATTAAAAGAGTTCTATTCATTAGCTGTGTTTAGAACTCTTTTTTTGTGGATTAATATAGGAAATATTTGACATTAAAGAAACAAATGCTATAATAAACGTCAATACTTTTTATGTCTAAATTTTATGTAGATATGAATTATATCTTGAAATTTATATATAATATAGTATATAATGAATGTGAAAATAGATGATCAAAAAAAGGTTTTTGTTAATTTTTCAAGTTCTATTTTCCTCATTTAAAAAGAGATATATCTTAGCATCAGGATGTTAGGTGTGTCTCCATTTCTGTTTGCACCTAGCTTCTAGTTGACTAAAAGTTAGGTGGTTTTTTTATTTTGGAGGAACTATTATTTTTTTTCTGCTAATATTAAAAGTAACAAAACGATTAATATTAACAAGATTATTGCTAAATATTCCATCTACAATGGATGATAATTTTAGATTTATATAGTCTCACCAGATCACCTCCTACTATATAAATAAGATTTATTTTCGGAGGCATCACCTAACTGCTAATTTATATCTCTAGCTCATTATAATATATTTAATATCTAAATGCTATTTAAAATTCAACTATAAAAGCAATTTGTGGATAACTTTTTAAAATTGTGGATAATTTTTCGCTAATCTAAGTAATTTCTGTGGATAATATCTAAAAATTCTTCTCTAGAATGTATTTTTTCAAATTCTTTTTGGAATTGCCTTTTTATCGAAAGAGCAAATTGCCTATCGCTATGAAACCTTTTATGGCAGGTTGAACATAAAGGAATAATAAATCCATATTTCATAGAAGCTCCACGTTTTGCACCTTCGAAGACTTCGTTTTTTTCTATACCGATTTTAGAAGAACATATAGCACAGCTGGTTAAATTTTTATAAATTATGCTATATCTATTTCTTTCTTTTTTGTTTTGCTTACTAGATCTATTTTTTATTTTTCTTTCATTATTATATATAGTGGTTTTAAATTGTTTAGATTCACAATTTGTACATTCGTTGATTTTTATTAATTTATTTTTCTTTTTGCAGAAAAAAGTTCTATCAAATTTTTGTTTTAAATTTTTACATTTATTATTCATATATATTTTAAAATTATTCTCACAAACTAACACACAACTAACAAATTATTGATTTTTTTCCTAATATATGGGAAATTAATTTTGACTTTTAATCAAAGGGTCATGAGTTCGAATCTCATGCGGGTCACCATTCTGTTAATTAACAAGGAATTATCCTTGTTTTTTATATATTTAGTAAAAAAAACTTGATTTTTGCATAAAATAAAGATATAATGAGTATGCGTTTATAAAAAACGAATCCGATTGTTTGCGCTCATAGCTCAATTGGATAGAGTGTTTGACTACGGATCAAAAGGTTAGGGGTTCGACTCCCTTTGGGCGCACCATTTATTATTCGAGAAGTAGCACAGCTTGGTAGTGCACTAGTTTTGGGAACTAGGGGTCGCAGGTTCGAATCCTGTCTTCTCGACCATTTAGTTTATAAAGTCTCTAATTTAGAGATTTTTTTCTTGCTTTAATAAATATTCTTTTAATCCTCTTCTTTTTTACTTAATAAAATGGTACAATAACTTTAGGAGATACATAATGAAAAAAATATTAATTAAATTAATTGAAATATATCAAATAATGCCTCTTTCAACTCATTCCATGTGCCGCTTTAACCCAACCTGTTCAGAATATACAAAAGAAGCAATTAATGAATATGGTTCTATAAAAGGATTATACCTAGGAATAAAAAGAATTGTAAAATGCCATCCATTTGGTAAAACAGGATATGACCCAGTTCCTAAAAATGCATTTAAATCTTCAAAATTAGAAAAAGGTGAATTAAATGAATAAAGATAAAATATTATATGTTCTAATTTATATAGTTACCATATTAACAATTATAATTACTCTTTGCTTTCAAAACGATTTAACAAAAGTAGTATGGACAATAAGTATTGGTTCGACACTAGCTGGTTTCTTAACTATTCTAAAGAAAAATAATTATGGTTATCTAATATTTAGTGTTGGTTTTTCACTTTTACTTACCATCTCCTTTTATACATTAAATATACTTGATAAAGGTGACAGTGTAACTTTTATGATATGTTCAAGTATCTTTTTCTTAATGCTAATAACCTTTATAATAAGCATTATTAATAATAACAAAATAAAACAAATATATAGTAAAGAAATAGAAGCAACAGTATCAGACCTTATTAAAAACCCAAATACTAATAAAGAATACTATCAAGTAATCTATGAATATGTAATAGATGATAATCTTTATACCGTAGGATCTCCCGATTACATAAATAACTTTATTCCCAATATTGGAGATAAAAGAAAGTTACGAGTAAACAGTAATGATTTTACTGACGTATTTTTTGATAAAAGAATAATAGATCAAATTTATGAAAAAGGTTTAGTAATAAGTTTAATAATTATATCTTTAATTATTATAATAACTCTATTTATATAATAGCAAAATAAAGGAGTGTATATTATGCAAGAAAAAGCACTAAGATTACTAAT
>DEUO01000082.1:1023-5854 GCA_002362595.1 Caryophanales bacterium UBA3260 | reverse complement strand
AATAAATATAAAAAGAGTAGGAATGACTTATATCATTAATCTTGAACCTAAAATAGTAAAAGAACCATCTAATAGTAATACTTATTGTCATATTATTTCTACAAAAGATGCTATTATTACTAAAATATATTCTAGTGAAGGAATAGAATTAAAAGAAATAAATGATTCAGTAAAAAAAGGTGATATTCTTATATCTGGAGATATAAAAAAAGATGAAGAAACAAAAGGTACAACATGTGCAACTGGATCCGTATGGGGACAAACTTGGTATACAATAAATATAGAAATACCTAAAACATATAATAAAAAAGAAAAAAGTAACAAACATAAATACAATATTCTCTTAAAGTATAAAAATAGAAATAAATCAATCTTAAAATCACGTTTTAAAGATTATGAACCAACAGATAAAAAAATAATAAACATCTTTGGTTTTGAAATATATCTTCGCAAAGAAGAAAAAATAGTCTTAAAAAAAGAACAATATACTGAAGATGAACTTAATATCCAGATAAATAATCTTATCGAAGAAAAAATGAAAATAAATTTAGGAGATAAATCTAAAATAATAGATAAAAAAGTTTTGAAAAAAGTAGACAAAGATAGTAAAATATACTTAGAAGTATTTATAGTAGCAGAAGAAGAAATTTCTAAAAGTATTGATGCTACTTTAATACCTAAAGAGTAGGATGTGTTTCAATGAGAAATCTATCACCTTTTTATAATACCTTTTACAATGCCATAAACAATATATGGCCAATGTTAACTTTATTTGTAATAATAATGGTTGTTTTACGTTTAACAAGAGTTTTTATTAACAATGACCATTTTGTCTTTTATAAAGAATTTTACAATTTACTTTTTATTATATACGTAATATTACTATATCATTTATTACTAAGTACCGAAAACGCGACATCAGGTATGAACTTAATCCCATTTAGAGAAATGACTAGATATAATATTGGTTCAACTGCCTTTTATTACAATGTAATAGGTAATATAGTTTTATTTATACCATTCGGTTATTTTGTATCCGATTATTTAAAAGCTAAGAAAATAAATCATATTTTAATAGTTTCTATTATAATAAGTTTGACAGCAGAACTAATTCAATATAAAATAGGACGTGCTTTTGACATAGATGACATTATGTTAAATGTAGTAGGTTCAATAATAGGTTTTATGTTCTATATAAGCATTAGAGCAATTAAAAACCATTTACCAGGAATTCTCCAAAATAATATATTTTATAACCTACTAGCAATAATCTTAATAATCATAATGATATTTATGTTTGGAAGTATATGGGGGATAAGTTTAATATGAAAAATGAATACACAATAGTAGACAATAACTTATATAAAGATTATGAATATTTAAATGATGTTTTAGAATATGCTTTAGAACATGAAAAAGTAAACAATGCAATATTTTCTATCATCTTTGTTGATGATGAAGAAATCCATAAAATAAACAGAGAATATCGTAATGTAGACAGAATTACCGATGTAATATCTTTTGCATTTGAAGATAATGAAAATATATTGTATAATGATATACGAATGCTTGGCGATATATACATATGTATTCCTCAAATGAAAAGACAAGCAATTGATTATGGTCATAGCGAAAAACGCGAATTATCTTTTCTTGCTATACATGGCTTATTGCATTTATTAGGATATGATCATATGAATATAGAAGACGAAAAAAAGATGTTTGCTTTACAGGAGTTGATTTTAGATGGCAAAGATATCAAGAGATGAAATAAAAAAACGTGGTTTGGGTAGATTCGTTAAAAGTTTTGGCTATTCAATAGATGGCTTAAAATATGCTTATAAATATGAACAAAGTATGCTAATTCACGTAATAGCTACAGTTTGTGTAATAGGAGCTAATTTCTTCTTTGGAATAACAGGGACAGAATGGTTAATCACGCTCTTAGCTATTGGTTTAGTCCTATCCGCTGAATTAATAAATACAGCAATAGAAGCAACCGTTGACTTAATAACGTTAGAAATTCATCCTTTAGCTAAAATAGCTAAAGACTGTGGTAGTGCCGCAACATTTGTTTTAGCTATGATGGCAGCAGCTATTGGTTGTGTTATATATATTCCTTATATTGTTGATTTAATAAAGGTATTAGTTTAATGAAAAGTGGTTTCGTAAGTTTAATAGGAAGACCAAATGTTGGCAAATCAACTCTTCTAAATACGTTAATAAATCAAAAAATAGCTATAACATCCAATAAACCTCAGACGACAAGAAATATTATTCAAGGGATTTATAATGAGGATGGTTATCAAATTGTCTTCGTTGATACTCCAGGAATCCATAAACCATTAAATAAACTTGGCAAACTTCTCAACAAAGAAGCTCAAAGTCTAACTAAAGACGTTGATATAATATTATTATTAGTAGATGCTAAAGATGGAATAGGTCCTGGCGATCGTAAAATAATTCAGTCATTATCAGATACTAATGCTAAAGTAATTCTCGTTTTAAATAAAATCGATAAAATGAATAATAATGAAATATTATCAGCGATAAATTCATACAAAGACTTATATAACTTTACAGAAATAGTCCCAGTTTCAGCTATAACAAGAGACAACGTAAATACATTATTAAATGTAATAAAAAAATATTTAACAGATAATATGCGTTATTTTGATGACGATGCTATAACAACAAGTCCTCTAAATTTCCTAGTAAGCGAATTTGTAAGAGAAAAAATATTTAGAATGACTGAAGAAGAAATACCTCATAGCATTACATGTATAACATCTAAATATGAAGAATTAAGTAAAATAGTCAATATAACTGTTGATATAATAGTTGATCGCGATTCAATTAAAAAAATAATTATAGGCAAACAAGGTTCTCTATTAAAAACCGTCGGTATTGAAGCCCGCAAAGATATAGAAGAACTAATAGGCAAAAAAGTATATCTTGAATTATATGTAAAAACTATTAAAAATTGGCGTGATAAAGAAAGGTATCTAAAAGAACTAGGTTTCAATGAAAAAGATTATATAAATTAGTGAATAAAAAAATAAAAAAGAAACCATCATATATTTAGAAAGGATGGTTTCTTTTTATGAATAAGGAAAAAGCTTGGCAATTATTCAAAAAAACAGGAAAAATAGAATACTATTTAAAATATAAAGGTAAGTAATGAAGTGATAAAATGATAAGTAAATTGAAAGGAATTATTATAACTGAAACACCATATGGAGATCATTCAAAGATTATTAATGTCTTAAGTGAAGAGCACGGAATGATAGGTATAATGTGTAGTAATGCTAAAAGCCTAAAGAATCCTCTAAGAACAAAAACTATAAAGTTTACATATGGCTATTTTCATATTAATTATAATGAAAATAAGTTATCTAAACTTATTGATGTAGATATAATTGATAATCTAACTAATATTAAAGAAGATATCGAATTAATAAGCTATATGAGTTACATAACTGATTTAACATATCAAGTAGTAAAACAAAATAATGACCCTAATATATTCAATTTATATTTATCAACTATATTAAAATTAAATGACAAACAAAATCCCTTAATACTAACAAATATTTTGGAATTAAAATATCTTGATTATCTTGGTGTTGGACTTAACTTAGACTGTTGTATAAAATGTGGTAATAAAACTAATATAGTAACATTAGATCCAGATGAAGGCGGTTACATATGTCAAAATTGCTATCGTGATGAAAAATTAATAAGTCCCAAAAGTATTAAATTAATTAGAATGTACTATCTAATTGACATTGATTCCATAACAGAAATAAACATCAAGCCAGATATAGCAAACGAAATAAATTACTTCTTAGATAAATACTATGAAAGATACACCGGATTATATTTAAAAAGCAAAGAATTTTTACGAAAAATAAGCAAGATTTAATCTTGTTTTTTTATTTACATAATAATAAAAAATAGCCATAAATAATAGTTGAAAATATACGTAAAGTAGTCTATAATACAAGCAACAAAGGAATTTATAGATTTTTAAAATATAAAAATAATTTTTGCCTTATTTTTAGGCACTAAAAGCGATATAGGAGTTTGAAAAATATGAAAAAAATAAGCAAAAAAAAATTGTTATTATTGCCAATAATTGCCATTTTTGGTATTTTACTATGTATAATTAATGTAAAAAATGACACATTTACTACACTTACTTCTTCAATTAGACATTTTTTTGAAGGAAATGACCAAGAATTAATTGAAGAAAAAGCTAAAGAGAGCGGTTTTGAAGATGTAAACTTATACACTTCAGTTATTGATTCTTATAACCTATTTAAAGAAGATATTAATATCATCCCACCAACAGATAAAGTTCGCGGAGAAATGACATATTTAGGTGGATTCAGTAGAGAAGTAAATGTTGAAAACGATATAGTATCATTTACTGATGGTGAAGTAAAATTCTATGAAGCAGATGAAACAGTAGGAAGAATGAGTGCAGCAAATAGAGTAGGACTAAAAATAACAGCACCAGAAACTCTAACATATGAAGAATATAAAAACGCAAAAATAATAAGAATAAATACATATGAAGATAAAACCCAAATAAATGAAATGATATTTGATAATGTCAAAGACTCAGAAACTTATTATGAAACATGGCCAGTAGTAACAAGTACCTTAAAACAAGTAACAATTTTAATAAATTGGACAGGAACTGATTACCAAGTTTTTACTATGTATTTTAATAATGTTACTTTAGAAAAAAATGAAGAACCAACTCCTTCAGTCACTCAGGACAAAGTTCGCGGAGAAATGTCATATTTAGGTGGATTCAGTAGAG
>DEUO01000082.1:459-905 GCA_002362595.1 Caryophanales bacterium UBA3260 | reverse complement strand
AAGTACCTTAAAACAAGTAACAATCTTAATAAATTGGGCAGGAACTGATTACCAAGCCTTTACTATGAATT
This sequence comes from Caryophanales bacterium UBA3260, assembly GCA_002362595.1. Next base: position 834 of record DEUO01000082.1, on the reverse strand, counting down.
TTAACAACGTTACTTTAGAAAAAAATCCAAACGCTAAAATCTCGTACAAAGATGGAATCACATCTAGTCAAATGACTGAAATAATCAATTTAGACGCAAGTAACAAAAACATATCTAGTTCTAAAGGAGTAGAACAACTAACTAACCTAGAATCACTTGATTTAAGTAACAATAATCTTGAATATATAGATTTAACATTAAATGAAAAACTAACAAATATAAATTTATCAAACAATAACTTTACTAAAAATGTAATTTTATATAATGATATGATTTTTGATGCTACAAAATATTCTAATATTGTTAAATTACCTCAATCTCTAAAAGTAGAAGAACTATCTACTAAAGAAGAAGATAATAAATATATTCTAAATT
>DEUO01000082.1:0-161 GCA_002362595.1 Caryophanales bacterium UBA3260 | reverse complement strand
AAATTATGGTATACCAGCAACTGAATCAATACCAGAACAACCTTTATATGAAATAACATATAATATTAATTATTATGAATACATAACAGATAAATATATCTTAAATTCACCAAATACAACTATCTATACAATTAATAAAGATTTTTACTTAGATGAAGAAA